>NZ_JAQYXB010000652.1:0-104329 GCF_036322405.1 Streptomyces sp. SP17BM10
CGCCGCACCCGCATCCGCGCACGAGGGGGAGCCATCGGAGACCGTTTCCGGCGCGGAACCTTCGCCGGCCTGGCCACCGGCCGGGCGAACGCCTTCGGGGCGCTGCGCCTGCTGCTCGCCGCCACCGTGGTGGTGTCGCACCTCTACCCGCTCGGCTGGGGCCGCCAGGACCCGCTGTGGGCCTGGAGCGGGCAGCAGACCGACCTGGGCAAGAGCGCGGTCCTCGGCTTCTTCGCGATCTCCGGCTTCGTGATCACCGGCAGCGCCCGGCGCCTCACCACCCTGCGGTTCCTCTGGCACCGCGCCCTGCGGATCCTTCCCGGGCTCTGGGTCTCGCTGGTCCTGTCCGCCGCCGTCCTGATGCCCGCGCTCTACCGCTGGCAGCACGGCACCCTGGCCGGCTTCTGGGACCGCTCGGACGGACCGCTCAGCTACGTCACCAGCCTCGGCAGCAGCAGCCCGACCGCGGGTTGGGACGTCTCCGGGGTCATCGTCACGGGCATCCGCGCCGGGACGAACTTCGACGGCAGCCTCAACGGCGCCCTGTGGTCACTCAAGTACGAGCTCCTGTGCTACCTCCTGGCCGCCCTGCTGGCCCTGGCCGGACTGCTGCGGCGACGAACGGTCGTCCCCGCGCTGGCGCTCGCACTCTGGGCGCTGATCCTCTCCGGCGCCACCGACCTGCCCCCGGACGTGCCCCCGGCCGGCGGACCGGGCGCCACCCTGCCGCTCCTCGGCCGGATCACCTGGCACCTCGCCGCCGTCCTGGCCTTCACGTTCCTGCTCGGCACCGCCTGCCGGCTCCACGCCGAGCGCATACCCGTCGACGACCGCCTCGCCCTGGCCTGCGCCGCGGCGCTGGCCGCCACGCTCCACTGGGGCGGCTTCGGAGCCCTCGGCCAACCGGCCCTGGTCTACCTGCTGTTCTGGGCCGCGGCCCGGCTCCCCCGCTGGTGCCGGCGCCTCGACGCAATCGGCGACTACTCGTACGGCGTGTACATCTACGGGTTCCCCGTCGAGCAGGCCCTGGCGCTGGTCGGCTGCGCCGCGTACGGCCGACCGGGCTTCCTCGGCTGCGCGCTCACCGTGACGGGCGTGCTGGCCGCCCTCTCCTGGCACCTCGTCGAGGAACCGGCCATGCGGCTGCGCGGCTGGACGCCCCGGCCGCTGCGCCGCGGCGCCGACCGGGACGGCTCCGCCGCCCGCGTCACTTCTTGAAGACCCACACCTTCATCAGCAGGAAGCGGACCACGGTGGCCAGGCCGTTCGCCACGATCAGGCCGCCGACCTCGACGACCTTGGAGGCGTGCGGGGCCGCCACGTCGAGCAGGGCGAGCACGCCCGAGCTCAGCGCGAGCCCGATCACGAACGCGACGGCCCCCTGCAGCTGGTGGCGCAGCGCGCCCTCGCTGCCGGTGATCCCGAAGGTGAACCGCCGGTTGGCGGCGGTGTTGGCGACGGCGCTCACCGCGAGCGCGATCAGGTTGGCGGCCTGGGGGTTGACCACCATCCGGGCCACGACGTACAGCCCGAGGTAGAACAGCGTGCTCAGCACCCCGATGACCAGGAAGGACGGGATCTGGCGGTTGGCCTTGCCGCCGCCGGAGCCCTGCTCCGCGGTGCCCGGCACCGCGGCCGCGTCGGTCGACTCGTTGGTGGAAACCATGTGGGAACCCATGCGATCTGCTTGTCGGGTCAGGAGAGCTCGTACACGGCCACCCGGCCGTTGTCGAAGACCGGGGTGGCGAGGGACTTCAGGAGCGGCGACTCCGGAGCCGGCTTGCGGTCCGCCACCAGGTACCGGACGTGGTGCCGGTCCCGCAGCTCCCGGAGGATGTCGGCGGTCGGGTGGTGGATCGCGTCGTCGTTGAGCTTGAGCAGCGGCTGGTCCCAGAAGCTGGCGGACTTCTCCGACATCAGCCGCGGCGAGTACGCCCAGCCCTCGACGAGCACCGAGCGCTCGGAGTAGGCGCTGAGCCAGAACGAGAGCGAGTTCCAGCAGTTCTCGCCCGCGGCCGCCCAGTCGTCGTCGGAGCGGCAGTGGTCGTTGGTGACCAGGACGTCGGTCGGCCGGCTGTGCGCGCGCACCCAGCGCGCGGCCTCCACCTGGCTGGCCGGCATCGGCCAGGCGCCGTCCCAGACGACGTGCCTGGACTGCTGGACGTCCAGCAGCAGCGACGGCGCGCCGGCCACGAGCGCGCCGGTGAGGAGCACCAGGCCACCGCGCCGGCGCAGGCCGGGCAGGGCCCGCCCGGCCACCCACCAGAGCAGCCCGACGACCGCGGCGACGGCGGCGAGCGCGGCCGCGGCGGCCAGCGCGGGCACCAGCGGGGTGTAGGACTTGGTGCCCTTGGCGTCGCCCACCGCCTTGAGCGCGAAGGTCGCCCAGTCCCCCGCGTAGTGGTAGATGCCGTACGTCAGCAGGCCCACGAAGGCGAGTGTGCCGACGGCGAGCGCGGCCTTGCCCCGGGCGGGCAGCGCGGCCCGCTCGAAGACCTCGCAGTAGCCCCAGGCCGACAGCAGCACGCCGAACGGCAGGCCGGCCAGCGTGAAGTAGCTCGCGTTGAAGCCGTTGACCACCAGGTAGACCGCCGGACCGGCCAGGGCGCCGCCGAGCAGGAACCACTGGGACTGCTCCAGCCGCAGCCGGCGCCGCCAGAGCAGCGGGAGCATGCCCACCGCGCGGAGCTGGTGGTTGAGCACGAAGGCGATCAGCGTCGCCGCGACGACCACCGCCTGCGTCGCCGCGGTCCGGGTGTGCGCGGGGTCGGCCCAGTACTTCTGGACGTTGCCGAAGGGCACGACCTCCAGGCCGTAGCTCTCGAACTTGAAGAGCACGGCGGTGGCGAACAGCTGGGCGCCGGCCACGATCGCGCCGAGGCGGACGATCGCCCACGGGATCCGCCGGGTGCCGATGAGCACCATCACGCCCGCGAAGGCCAGGCCCGCCAGGGTGACCGGCAGCGAGCTCGCCTTGGCCGCGCTGGAGGCCAGCGCGAACAGCGCGACCAGGACGTAGGCGCCCCGGCCGAGCGCCGGCGCCCGGTCCCGCCCGGCACCGTCCGCGTCCTCGGTGCCGTGCCCGTCCGGATCCGCGTCGCCGCGGCCGCGCAGCACGTCCGCGATCACGCCGATCAACGCCATCAGCAGCGGCTGGCTGTAGGTCAGCGACAGGCTCGCCCAGGACATGAGCGGCACCAGCGGCGCGCCGAAGGTCCAGTTGGGGGTGTTGTTCGGGTAGACGGCGCTGAACTCGCCGACCGCGAACACCAGCAGCGCCGCGACCGGTCCGACCCAGGGCCGGCCGGACAGCCGGTGCCCCACCACCGCGGTGATCACCATCGCGAGGGCGACCAGCGCGGGCACCATCAGCCGCATCTGGACCACGGGCAGGTCGATGTGGCCGACCAGGTCGGTCATCGCCATGTGCGCGAAGGTGAACCAGTGGTAGTGCAGCGGCTCCCCCGCCGCCTGCGGGAAGGTCAGCGGGAAGTTGTTCTTCGCGTTGCCGGCCAGCGAGAGCAGGTACGGCAGGTCGATGTACTGCCGGGTGGTCTCGCGGTCCGGGACGATCGGGTTGCGGCTGAGCACGGCCGCGTAGAGGTAGGCGCTCGTGAGGCCGACGATGCCGGCGACGGACCAGTTCCAGCCCGTCGAGGTCCGCCGGTACCCGCGCGGGAACCAGTGCCGCCGCAGCCGCGGCACCGCGAGGAACGGGACCACCACCGCCAGCGGCCACGCCGTCGCGGCCGACTGGAGGCCGAGCCCGACCAGGACCGCCCAGGCCGCCAGCTCCAGCACGAGGCCGACGACGGCGCCGAAGGCGAGGTCCTCGACCAGGGTGTGCGGTCGGCGGCGCAGGGCCCGGAACACCAGCGTGCCCGGCAGCAGGACGCCCCAGAGCACGTAGAAGGTGTAGCGCGCCACGTCCGAGACCGAGGTGTCCGAGGCCAGGAGCAGGGCGACCAGCAGGGCGTAGGCGGCCAGCGCGGGCAGGAACCGCACCAGTCGCGCGCCGGCGCCGGGCGCGGCGGGGCCGGCGCCGGACACCGATGCGCCCGCCCGCCCCTCGGCCGCGGACGGCGTCCCGAGAGCGGGTGCGGTGCTGTCAGTGGTGCCCATCGCGTGTTCTTTCTCCTGCGGGCTCGACATCGGGGTCACGGCGGTCGGTGGCGGTCGGCGGCGTCCGGTCCGGGCGGGACCGGACGCGCGCGCTCACGCCACGTACTCGGAGACCTTCGCCGGCTTCGCGTCGCGGTCCGTGGCCGAGTCGTAGCCCACGAAGTAGGCCGGCCGCGCCTGGGCCGCCGAGTAGATCCGGCCGACGTACTCGCCGAGCAGACCCATGCAGATCAGCTGGACGGCGCCGAGGAAGAGCATCCCGATGAACAGCGAGGACCAGCCGGGCACGGTCTTGCCGAGCGCGTACGCGACCGTCGTGTAGACGCCGAGTCCGAAGCAGACCACGAAGCTCAGCACGCCGAGCCAGGTGGCGAGCCGCAGCGGGGCGGCCGAGAAGTTGGTGATGCTGTCGATGGCCAGGCGGAGCATCTTCGAGAGCGGGTAGTGGGTGCTGCCGGCGACCCGCTCCTCGCGCACGTAGACGACCTCGCCGCTCGGGAAGCCCAGCCACGGCACGAGCAGGCGGTAGACCGGCTGGTGCTCGGGCAGCGCCTTCAGCGCCTCGACGGCGGCCCGGCTGAGCAGGCGGAAGTCGCCGGCCTGGTTGGGCATCTTCTTGCCGACGAGCTTGCGCATCAGCCAGTAGTAGGCACCGGCGGTGCGCCGCTTGAACACGGTGTCGGTGCCGCGGTCGCCGCGCACGCCGTAGACGATGTCGAGGTTCTGCTCGCGCGCGAGCGAGAGCATCTCCGGGATCTTCTCCGGCGGGTCCTGCAGGTCGGCGTCGATCGACACGACGTAGTCGCCGAAGGCCCGGTGGATGCCCGCGGTGAGCGCCGCCTGGTGCCCGGAGTTGCGGGCGAAGCGGACGATGCGGAACTCCGGCCAGTCCTGGTGGATCTTCTGCATGAGCGCCGGGGTCGCGTCGGTGCTGCCGTCGTCGATGCCGACGACCTCGTAGCTGATGCCGAGGTCGTCCAGGATCGGACGCAGCCGCTCGACGGTCAGGGGCAGCGCCTCCTGCTCGTTGTAGATCGGCATGACGACCGACAACAGCGGCGCCGGCCTGGTGGCCTCCGGCTCTGCCGATACAGCTGCGGTGAACATCAGTTGTCGCCTGTTTCCTTGTGAATGGGGATGTTCGATCAGTGCCGGGGCCCTGGTGCCGGCCAGGCTAGCAGCAGGTTTTTACCTCTTGATGAATGCTTCTCGGGCGCAGCATCCATCGAGGAGCCCGCCGTTCAGGGGCGACGGGGAGCCGGTTCGTCCGAGACCTGGCGCAGGGTCGCCATGGACGTGTCCAGGGCCTTCTTGAGGACCTTCGACAGCGGCTTCTCGACCAGCCGGTGGATCAGCCAGGCGGTGACCAGGACCGCGGCCAGTGCCGCGAGCAGGGCCGCCTTGACGCCGAGGCCCTTGGTCAGGAGGAAGTGGATCAGCGTCCAGCCGACCTCCTGGTGGATCAGGTACAGCGGGTAGGTCAGCGCGCCCGCGACGGTCAGCCACTTCCACTGCACCCGGTCGAACCAGCCCAGCGCCGCGCCCAGGACCAGCAGGAACGCCAGTGTGACCGCGGCCGCCATGACGTTCCAGGAGAGCGGGTGGCCGAGGACGTTGACGTACGTGTCCTTGATGGAGTTCAGCCTGGTCAGCGCGAGGATCCAGGAGAAGCCGACGATGCCCCAGAGCAGCAGGTTCGGCCCGAACTTGTACATGAGGAACATGCCGACGCCCGCGATGAAGAACGGGGACTCGTTCGGCATGGCCATCGTGGTCAGCAGCGGTATCCCGGCCTGCGGGGCGAGGACCGCGAGGATGGTCCAGATCCCGCAGAACGCCACCACCTTGCGGTAGGTGAGGCCGGTCGCCACGACGATGGCGAACAGCAGGTAGAACCGCATCTCGACCCAGAGGGTCCAGTACACGCCGTCGACGTGCCGCATCCCCAGCGGGGTCTGCAGCATCGTCAGGTTGCCGAGGATCGTGGTCAGGTTCAGCCCGTCCGCGGAACCGAGCCGGGCGAAGTGCTTGAACTCGAGCACCACGAAGCTGGTCAGCGCGATGCCGGCCCAGTAGGCCGGGTAGAGCCGGACCACCCGGGAGACGAAGAACTCTCCCGGCCGCTTCCCCCAGCAGCTCATGCAGATCACGAAGCCGCTGATCACGAAGAACAGCTCGACGCCGAGCCAGCCGTACGCCGCGATGCGGTTCACCAGCGGCAGCGCCTGCTTGGGGGTCACGCCCTGCCAGATGCCGGCGATGCCGACGTAGGCCGTCCAGTGGAAGGACATCACGCTGAGGGCGGCGAACAACCGCATGCCGTCCAGCGCGTAGAGGCGGGGGCGCTTCGGCTTGAGGGCGCCGGATTCGCCGGTCCGGGCGGCGGAGCGGCGCCGGAGCAACGAGGGCTTCGTCAGAAGCGGAGCAGAGGTCATTCCGGAGCACTTTCGGCGAGTGGGGCGAAGAGAGCCACGGTCAGCCTCGCTCTGGCGACGGCTGCGGGTGCCCCAGTCTATCCGGCACGGAAAGCACCCACCCACACCGGTGCCCCGGATGCCAGCCGACACGCCGAAGGGCCCCGCACATCCTGGGATGTGCGGGGCCCTTCGGACTGGCCTGTACGAGGCAGGCAGGTCAGAGCATCAATTACTTGATGATCTTGGTGACCTGGCCGGCGCCGACGGTGCGGCCACCCTCACGGATGGCGAACTTCAGGCCCTCCTCCATGGCGATCGGCTGGATCAGCGCGACCGTCATGCCGGTGTTGTCGCCCGGCATGACCATCTCGGTGCCCTCGGGGAGGGTCACGACGCCGGTCACGTCGGTGGTGCGGAAGTAGAACTGCGGGCGGTAGTTGTTGAAGAACGGGGTGTGGCGGCCACCCTCGTCCTTCGACAGGATGTAGGCCTGGGCCTCGAAGTCGGTGTGCGGCGTGACCGAACCCGGCTTGATGATGACCTGGCCGCGCTCGACGTCCTCGCGCTTGATGCCACGGAGCAGCAGACCGACGTTCTCACCGGCCTGGCCCTCGTCGAGCAGCTTGCGGAACATCTCGATGCCGGTGACCGTGGTGGTGGTCTTGGTCTCCTTGATGCCGATGATGTCGACAGTCTCGTTGACCTTGAGGATGCCGCGCTCGATGCGGCCGGTGACGACGGTGCCACGACCGGTGATCGTGAAGACGTCCTCGATCGGCATCAGGAACGGCTGGTCCACGGCGCGGGCCGGGGTCGGGATGGCCTCGTCCACGGCGTGCATCAGGCCGAGGAGCTTCTCGCCCCACTCCTTGTCGCCCTCCAGCGCCTTCAGCGCGGAGACGCGGACGACCGGCAGGTCGTCGCCCGGGAACTCGTACTCGGAGAGGAGCTCACGGACCTCGAGCTCGACGAGCTCCAGGATCTCCTCGTCGTCCACCATGTCGGCCTTGTTCAGGGCGACGACGATGTAGGGGACGCCGACCTGGCGGGCCAGGAGGACGTGCTCCTTGGTCTGCGGCATCGGGCCGTCGGTGGCGGCGACCACCAGGATGGCGCCGTCCATCTGGGCGGCACCGGTGATCATGTTCTTGATGTAGTCAGCGTGACCCGGGCAGTCGACGTGGGCGTAGTGACGCGCCTCGGTCTGGTACTCGACGTGCGCGATCGAGATGGTGATACCGCGCTGACGCTCCTCCGGGGCCTTGTCGATCTGGTCGAACGGCGTGAAGGGGTTGATCTCCGGGTACGCGTCGTGCAGCACCTTGGTGATGGCCGCGGTCAGCGTGGTCTTACCGTGGTCGATGTGACCGATGGTGCCGATGTTGACGTGGGGCTTCGTCCGCTCGAACTTCGCCTTCGCCACTGAGTCCTCCTGAGGACAGTTCCTGTACGCCGTGCTGACGTCAGTTGGTCTTTGATCGGGTTGGGTGCGGGATGCCCGAGGACACCTCGTACCGTCCCGCGGGTGGGGGCCGGAGGGGCCCGGGAGAATCCGTCCGGATCCTCCCGGGTCGCCTCCTAATAGCCTAAGGGGTGGCAATCGTCCCGATTGTCGGGACGTACTGCGTCCTGGGTGAGGACCTGGCTCGCGCCGGTCCTTACTCGCCCTTGGCCTTGGCGATGATGTCGTCCGCCACGTTCTTCGGAACCTCGGCGTACGAGTCGAACTGCATCGAGTAGCTCGCGCGACCAGAGGTCTTGCTGCGCAGATCACCGACGTAGCCGAACATCTCGGAGAGCGGCACCAGCGCCGTGACGACGCGGGCACCGTGACGCTCGTCCATGGACCGGATCTGGCCACGGCGAGAGTTGATGTCGCCGATCACGTCGCCCATGTAGTCCTCGGGCGTGGTGACCTCGACGGCCATCATCGGCTCAAGAAGGACCGGCTTGGCCTTCTTGGCGCCTTCCTTGAAGGCCATCGAACCGGCGATCTTGAACGCGAGCTCGGAGGAGTCGACGTCGTGCGACGCACCGTCGAGCAGCGTGACGCGGACACCCTGCAGCGGGTAGCCGGCGAGCACACCGAACTCCATGGCCTCCTGGCAGCCGGCGTCGACCGAAGGGATGTACTCCTTCGGCACGCGGCCACCGGTGACCTTGTTCACGAACTCGTAGCCCTCGGCCTGCTCGAGCGGCTCGATCGCGATCTGGATCTTCGCGAACTGGCCCGAACCACCGGTCTGCTTCTTGTGCGTGTAGTCGATGCGCTCGACGGCCGAACGGATCGTCTCGCGGTAGGCGACCTGCGGCTTGCCGACGTTGGCCTCGACCTTGAACTCACGCTTCATGCGGTCGACCAGCACCTCGAGGTGCAGCTCGCCCATGCCCGCGATGATGGTCTGGCCGGTCTCCTCATCCGTGTTGACCTGGAAGGACGGGTCCTCCTCGGCGAGACGCTGGATGGCGACACCCAGCTTCTCCTGGTCACCCTTGGACTTGGGCTCGATCGCGACGCGGATGACCGGGGCCGGGAAGTCCATGGACTCCAGGATGACCGGGTTCTTCTCGTCGGACAGCGTCTCACCGGTGGTGGTCTGCTTCAGGCCCATGACGGCGACGATGTCGCCGGCGCCCACCGACTCGATCTCCTCACGCTTGTTCGCGTGCATGCGGTAGATCTTGCCGATGCGCTCCTTCTTGCCCTTGACGGCGTTCAGCACCGAGGTGCCGGACTCCAGGCGGCCGGAGTAGATCCGGACGAAGGTGAGCTTGCCCAGGTGCGGGTCGGACATGATCTTGAACGCCAGCGCGGACAGCGGCTCGTCGTCCGACGCCTTGCGGGAGATCTTGGTGTCCGGGTCGTTGGGCTTGGTGCCCTCGATGGACTCGATGTCCAGCGGCGACGGCAGGTACTTGACGACCGCGTCGAGCAGGGGCTGAACGCCCTTGTTCTTGAAGGCGGTACCACAGAAGATCGGGGTGAAGTCCGAGTTCAGGGTGCCCTTGCGGATCGCCGTCTGCAGCAGCTCGACCGGGATCTCCTCGCCCTCCAGGGCGAGCTCCATGATCTCGTCGCTGACGTTGGAGACGGTGTCGATCAGCGCCTCGCGGTACTCGTCCGCCTGCTCCTGCAGCTCGGCCGGGATGTCGACGATGTCGTACATCTCGCCCTTGGCGGCCTCGGCCGACCACACGAGGGCCTTCATGCGGACAAGGTCGACAACGCCCTTGAAGTCCGCCTCGGCACCGATCGGGAGCTGCATGACCAGCGGGGTCGCGCCGAGGCGGTCCACGATGGTCTGAACGCAGAAGAAGAAGTTCGCGCCCGTGCGGTCCAGCTTGTTGATGAAGCAGATGCGCGGGACGCCGTAGCGGTCAGCCTGCCGCCACACGGTCTCGGACTGGGGCTCGACACCCGCGACACCGTCGAACACCGTGACGGCACCGTCGAGGACGCGCAGCGAACGCTCCACCTCGACGGTGAAGTCGACGTGACCCGGGGTGTCGATGATGTTGATGGTGTTGTCGACGTCGTCGACCGTCCAGTGACAGGTCGTCGCGGCCGACGTGATCGTGATGCCGCGCTCCTGCTCCTGCTCCATCCAGTCCATGGTGGCAGCGCCATCGTGGACCTCACCGATCTTGTACGAGACACCGGTGTAGAACAGGATCCGCTCGGTGGTGGTGGTCTTGCCCGCGTCGATGTGCGCCATGATCCCGATGTTGCGGACCTTGGCGAGGTCAAGGGAGGTTGCAGCCATGGTGGCTCGTTCTCTCTCTGTCTAGTGACGGGGTACGGACTACCAGCGGTAGTGCGCGAAGGCCTTGTTGGACTCGGCCATCTTGTGGGTGTCCTCGCGACGCTTCACGGAAGCGCCCAGGCCGTTGCTGGCGTCGAGGATCTCGTTCATCAGACGCTCGGTCATGGTCTTCTCGCGACGGGCGCGGGAGTAACCGACCATCCAGCGCAGCGCCAGGGTGCTGGCGCGGCCCGGACGGACCTCGACCGGAACCTGGTAGGTCGCGCCACCGACACGGCGGGACTTGACCTCGAGGGCCGGCTTGACGTTCTCCAGCGCGCGCTTCAGCGTCACGACCGGGTCCGAGCCGGTCTTCTCACGAACGCCCTCGAGGGCGCCGTAGACGATCCGCTCGGCGGTGGAGCGCTTGCCGTGCAGCAGGATCTTGTTGACCAGCTGGGTGACGACCGGGGAGCCGTAAACCGGGTCGATGATGACCGGGCGCTTCGGGGCGGGGCCCTTACGAGGCATTCTTACTTCTCCTTCTTGGCGCCGTAGCGGCTGCGGGCCTGCTTGCGGTTCTTGACACCCTGGGTGTCAAGCGAACCGCGGATGATCTTGTAGCGGACACCAGGAAGGTCCTTCACACGACCACCGCGCACCAGCACGATGGAGTGCTCCTGCAGGTTGTGGCCCTCGCCCGGGATGTAAGCGGTGACCTCGATCCCGCTGGTGAGGCGCACACGGGCGACCTTACGAAGCGCCGAGTTCGGCTTCTTCGGGGTGGTCGTGTACACACGCGTGCAGACCCCACGGCGCTGCGGGGAACCCTTCAGCGCGGGAGTCTTGTTCTTCTCGACCTTGTCCTGCCGGCCCTTTCGGACCAGCTGCTGGATCGTAGGCACCGTTTCTCCGTTTTCTGTGTGCCAAGGCTTGGTGGAACTAACCTGCGGTGTCTCCCTCGCACACGGCCCCGTGGTCGACCCACGCGGTCGGGTGTGTTGGGTTTATTCCGACACGGAATCCCATGAGCTGATGTACAGCGACGGCGCTCTACGCGCGGAGCGCTGGAGGGCGCTCCGGCTCGGCGCGGCGGCCGGTGTGCATGCACGCACAAGGACCCGGGGACACCCCAGGCACAAGGTCAGAGCGTACCTAGCGCATGGGGCGCGGTCAAAACAAATGCAACGCCGCAGGTCGCGGCTGTCGGCCGGGTGTCGCGGGGGTGGCCCGCGAACGGCAGCCCGGTGACGGGCCGCCCTCCTGCCGCTCTACCACACCGACGTGGCGTGCGCCACTCGGACGCCCGGCACGGGCCCGCCGTCCGGCTGCTCAGCCCCGGCCCGCCGCCAGGACGACCCCCAGGAACATCAGGGCCCAGAACGCGGAGCCCAGGTAGCCGACCACCAGGCCGATGACCGCCGCCCAGTCCCCGTCCTGGTTGCGCTGCCTGATCTGCGAGCGGGCGATGTGGCCGGTGATCACTGCGGGCAGCGACAGCCCGGACAGGCCGAGCACCATCGACGTGACGGCCAGGCCGTTGGTGGACCGCACCTGGTACGGCGGGTACGGCACCGGCGGCGGCACGTACGCCTGGAACGTCTGCGGCACCGGTCGCCCGTCGAACGCCGCCGGCGGCGCCACCGGCCCGGACGGCAGGTCGGCGACCAGCACCGACAGCTGGCCGTAGGTCTGCGCGTGGGACGCCGCCTCGTGGCGCTGCTCGTACTCCTCCAGCGACAGCCGACCCTCGGCGTACGCCGCCTTCAGCACGTCGATCGTGCGGTCGCGGTCCGCGTGCGCCGCCCGCATCGCGGACTGCGGCGAAGGCTCGCCCCACGGCTGCACAGCCATCCGTCGCCTCCCGACACCCCGGCGCGCGCCGCGCGCCCAACTGGTCCTCATAGTGCCGGACGAACGGGGCGGCTGAGTAGTTGCCAGTTTCACGGCAGGGATTCCGGGAGTCGGTGTGCCTCACCCTTTCGGGGGACAAACTCAGGGCATCCTCAACTCGGACGACAGCCCGTTCGCCGAGTGACAGGCTGGATCCGAACGAACCGTCGACCAGAGAAGGCCACCATGCAGGCGTCAGCGCCTCCGCCGTCCGGAGCACCCGGACCCGCCACCCCCTCCGCCGCCTCCGCCGCCTCGGCGGTCAGCATCCAGGGGCTCTGGAAGCACTTCGGCACCCAGGCCGCCGTCGCCGGGCTCAGCCTGGAGCTGCCGGCCGGCGCGTTCGTCGGACTGGTCGGCCCGAACGGCGCGGGCAAGACCACGACGCTGTCCATGGTCACCGGCCTGCTCCGGCCCGACCAGGGCACCGTCCTCGTGCACGGCGGCGACGTCTGGGCCGACCCGGTCGCCGTCAAGGCGCGGATCGGCATCCTGCCCGAGGGCCTGCGGATGTTCGAGCGGCTCAGCGGGCGCGAGCTGCTGCAGTACAACGGGCGGCTGCGCGGCCTGCCCGGCGCCGAGGTGGACCGCCGGGCCGAGGAACTGCTGGCCGTCCTGGACCTCTCCGCCGACGCCGACAAGCTCGTCGCCGACTACTCCACCGGCATGCGCAAGAAGATCGGCCTCGCCGCCGCGCTGCTGCACAACCCCGACGTGCTGTTCCTCGACGAACCCTTCGAGGGCGTCGACCCGGTCTCCGCGCAGACCATCCGCGGCGTGCTCAAGCGCTACGCGGCGGCCGGCTCGACCGTGGTCTTCTCCAGCCACGTCATGGAGCTCGTCGAGCAGCTCTGCGACTGGGTCGCCGTCGTCAACGCCGGCCGGGTCATCGCCCACGGACCCCTGGACGCCGTCCGCGGCGGGCGCAGCCTGCACGAGGCCTTCCTCGACCTGATCGGCGTCCGCGAGGACGACGGGCAGGCGCTCGGCTGGCTGGGCGGCGGGAACGCCGGGGGCGGGCGGTGACCGCTTCGGTGCCCGACGGAGGGACGGTCGTCCGCGCGCTCGTGGCGCTCAAGCTGCGGCTGCTGCGCAACGGGCTGAAGCGCGGCCGCGGCCGGGCCGGGGTGTACATCGCCGGCTCCGTGCTCGGCCTGCTCTTCGCCGCCGGGATCGCCCTCGCCATGGCGGCCCTCAACGGCCGGGCCGCCGGCTCCGGGGACGCCGGCGTGATGCTGCTCGGCGTGCTGACCCTCGGCTGGGCCGCCATCCCGCTGTTCCTGTTCTCCAGCGACGAGAGCTCCGACCCGACCCGGCTCACCATGCTGCCGCTGCGGCCCGGACCGCTGCTGCGCGGCTCGCTGCTGGCCAGCCTGATCGGGCCGGGGCCGCTGGTCAGCCTGGTGCTCGTCACCGGCGCGGCGCTGTCCGGCGCCAACGGCGGCGCCTCGGCGGCGGCCGACCTGATCGGCGTGCCGCTCGCCGTCCTCTGCCTGGTCACGCTCTCCCGGGCGGTCGCGGCCGGCAACGCCCGGATGCTGTCCAGCCGGCGCGGCAAGGACTTCGCGATCTTCGGCGGACTGCTGTTCGCCCTGCTCGTCCAGGGCGCCAACGTCGGATGGCAGAGCACCTTCGGCCGCCCCGATGCCAACGGGCACCTCGACCTCAGCCCGCTGCGGCCGATCGCCGCGGTGCTGCGCTGGATCCCGCCGATCGGCGCGATGGACGCGGGCCGGACGGCCGGCGAGGGCCGGTACGCGCTCGCGCTGCTCCAGCTGGCGCTGGCCGCCGCGCTGCTCGCCCTGCTGGTGCGCTGGTGGCGGCGGAGCCTCCAGGAGCTGATGGTCACCGCGGACTCGTCGACCCTGGAGGTCGCCCGCGGGGTGCAGAGCTCGCGCGGCTGGGGCTTCCTGCCGGCCGGCCGGACCGGCGCGGTGATGCAGCGCCACCTGCGGTACGCGTGGCGCGAGCCGCGGGCCAAGGCGGCGGTGTTCACCAGCATCGGCATGACGCTGGTGCTCTGCGTGCTGTCGGTGGTCCAGGGCTGGTCGAGCGTCTACCTGCTGGCGGCGACCGGGATGTTCCTCGGGCTGCAGATGCTCAACCTGTTCGGCATGGACGGCTCGGCGTTCTGGATGATCGCGGCCACCCTGCGCACCCCGGCCGACGCCCGCGACGAACTGCGCGGACGGGCGTACGCGGTGCTGTCGTACGCCGTGCCGGTGACGCTGGTGCTCGCCGCGGTGCTGACCGTCGTCACCGGGGACTGGGCGCACCTGCCGTCGGCGCTCGGCCTCGCGCTCGCGCTGCTCGGCTGCGGCATCGCGGTCGGCTCGATGCTGAGCGTGCTCGCGCCGTACACGATGCCCGCGGACAGCAACCCGATGCGCAACGCCGCGCCCGGACAGAGCGGGCTGGTGCTGCTCAACCAGTTCGGGTCGATGTTCGGCGTCGCGGTGCTGGCCCTGCCGGTGGGCGGCTACCTGGGGTGGGCCCTCGCGGCCGACCGGCCCACCTGGCCGGTGCTCCTGGTCGGGCCGGTCTACGGCGCCCTGATCGCGCACGTCGGCGTCCGCATGGCGGGCGCCCGCCTGCTGGACCGCACCCCGGAGATCCTGGCCAAGGCCATCGAGCGCTGACCGGTGCGGTGAAGCGCCCGGTTCCCGATCACGGGGGCCGGGCGCTCGCCCGTCGGCGGGCCGTCCGGCTCGTCGGCGCTACCCGGCCCTCCGGCATCATGGCTGGAGGACAACGGGCGTCGACGAGAGCAGGGACACACCGTGGGCAAGCAGGCGCAGCAGGGCGGCGGGGACGCCGGGCCGCTGCTGGAGCAGGCGGTGCGGTCGGTGCTGACGGCCCCGGACGGGATGCTGGACCTCGCGCTGGACACGGGCGCGTCGCTGCTGGCGGCGTCGGCCGGGCGGTGGCCGGCGGTGAGCCGGGCGGTGCTCGGGTACGCGGACACCGCCGTCGGACGGTGCTGGTCGGCGGGGTGGCGTCCGGCCGACCTGGTGCGGGTGGTCCGGCGCGAGCTGAAGCCCGTCCACCTCGCGCTCGCCGTGGACCTGATCGCCGCCGAGGGCCGCCGCCACCCGGCGGCCGCGCTGGACCGGCGCTGGCAGGAGCAGCTGCGCGAGCTGGAGACCGAGGTGTGGTGGCCGGGCGACGACGGCTACCTGGCCGCCTTCGCCCAGCGCCACCGGCTGGACCGCTTCGCGCTCGCCACCGCCGCCCTGGAGCTGATCCGCACCTGGGGCCGGCTGCCCCCGATCGCCCCGGTCGGCCCCGCCCCCGGATCCGCACCCGCGTCCGCGCGCGGCGCGGCCGGGCCGGTGCCGGGCGAGCCGAGGATGCTGGCGCGCATCCGGGCGCTGCTGGCGAAGGCCGAGTCCACCGAGTACCCGGAGGAGGCCGAGGCCCTGACCGCCAAGGCCCAGCAGCTGATGGCCCAGCACAGCATCGACGAGGCGCTGGTGGCCGCCGCCGGCGCGGACCGCGACGCCCCGGCGGCGCTGCGGATCGGCGTGGACAACCCGTACGAGGGCCCGAAGACGATGTTGCTGGACGCGGTGGCGGCGGCGAACCGGTGCCGGGTGGTGTGGGCGAAGGAGTTCGGCTTCTGCACGGTGGTCGGCTTCGACGGCGATCTGGACGGCGTCGAGCTGCTGTACACCTCGCTGCTGGTGCAGGCCACGCACGCGCTCAACAAGGCCGGCGCGGGCCGGGACTCGCGCACCAAGGCGTTCCGGCAGTCGTTCCTGGTCGCGTACGCGGCGCGGATCCGCGAGCGGCTGACCGCCGCCACCGAGCGGACGACCAGCGCCGCGGCCGCCGGACGGCACCTGCGCGAGGACGGCACCGAGGAGCAACTGCTGCCGGACGCGCGGCTGTTGCCCGCCCTCGCCGCCCGCTCCGAGGCGGTGGACGAGGAGGTCGGCCGACTGTTCCCGAAGCTGGTGTCGCAGCGCGTGCGGGTGAGCGACGGCGAGGGCTGGGCGGCCGGCCGGGCCGCCGCGGACCGGGCCGCCCTGCACGGGCGCGCCGGGGAGATCCGCCGGTAGCGGGCCGTTCGCGCCAGGGCGACCGGTCGGCCGTGCTGACCTGATAGAACGTAGTCCGCCACGAACAAGGGGGATCGACGTGACGGATTCGGCGGCCGAGGCGGGTTACCGCGACCGCGTGCGCGGAGCGCTGCTCGGCGGCGCGATCGGCGACGCGCTGGGCTGGCCGGTGGAGTTCCAGCAGCTGCACCAGATCCGGGACCAGCGCGGGCCGGACGGCGTGACCGGGCCGCCGCCCGGTGCCCGTCCGGGGACGGTCGAGGTCACGGACGACACCCAGATGACGCTGTTCACCGCCGAGGGCCTGATCCGCGGGTTCGTCCGCGGCTGGTCGGGCGGCGGCGGCTCGGTGCCGGAGGCCGTCCACGGCGCTTACCGCCGCTGGCTCCTGACCCAGTACCAGCCCGCTCCGGACGCCGCGCCGCTCCCCCGCCCGTACGACGGCTGGCTGCTGCGGCAGCCGTTCCTGTACGCCCGGCGGGCACCGGGCAACGCCTGCCTGAGCGGGATGTCCGAGCACCCGGTGTTCGAGCCGCCGGCCCGGATCGGGCAGCCGGGGCCGATCAACCCCGGCTCCAAGGGCTGCGGCACGGTGATGCGCTCGGCGCCGTTCGGGCTGGCCCGGCTGGGCGCGGACCAGGCGTTCGGGCTGGCCGTGCAGTGCGCCCAGCTGACCCACGGGCACCCGACCGGCTACCTCGCGGCGGGCGCGTTCGCGGCGCTCGTCGAGCGGCTCGTGGGCGGCACCGAGCCGTGGGCGGCGGTCGGCGAGACCGTCGACCAGATCCGCGAGCTGCCCGGATCGAAGGAGACGGTGCAGGCGCTGGCCCGGGCCGTGCGGGTGGCGCAGGAGTCACAGCCGTCGGCGGAGGCGGTGGAGCGGGTCGGGCTCGGCTGGATCGCCGAGGAGTGCCTGGCCATCGCGGTGTACGCGCTGCTGGCCGCGACCCTCGACCCCGACCCGGTGCGCACCGCGCTGCTGCTGTCGGTGAACCACTCCGGGGACAGCGACTCCGCCGGCGCCGTCTGCGGCAACCTGACCGGTGCCGCGTACGGCGCCGCGGCCCTGCCGCCCGAGTGGGTGGGGGCGATCGAGGGCCGGGCGGAGCTGCTGCGGGTCGCGGACGACCTGCTGGTGCTGTTCGGCAGCCGGGATCCGTCCCACCCGGCGCTCGGCGGGCGCTACCCGGCCTGGTGAGACCGGGCGCTGCGGCGGGCGGTCCGGGTCACCGGGCCTGCGGGTCGGTGACCTGACCGAGGAAGAGCGGCCGTCCGCCGTTGGTGTCCCGGATCAGGAACAGGAACGGCCGGTCGACGTGCAGCAGGGCCGGGTGCACGGCCGGCGCCGCCGCCCCGGCCATCCCGGCGCCGCTGCCGGCCGCCGCCACCGTGCCCTGCTCGTCGACCTCGATGGTGGCCTTCTGCACCACCGGGCCGACGGCGAGCGGCTCCTTGGAGATGCCGCCGAAGTCGGCCTTGTCGCCGAAGGCCGTGCTGACGCCGAGCGCGCGCAGGGCCGGGGTGAGCTCGTTGGACGTGTCGAAGTGGAAGCGCGGGAGCTCCAGGTCGACCGGCCTGGGGGCGAGGCCGCCGAGGATGCGGTCGAGCTGGGCCTGGTCGAGCCCCTTGGCGAAGGCGGCGAAGCCGCCCTGCGCGGGGACGATCACGTCCATCGCCAATCCGCCTCCGGCGTAAGGGAGTTCGACGGCCTGCCAGGGCTCGCCGACGATCCCGCCGGAACCCTCGGCGTACTTGAGGCTGCCGCTCTGGGCCATCGTGCTCACGTTCGGGGCGGAGCCGTCGAGCTTGTGGAACGGGCGGTCGGCGGTGTGCTCCGGCTTGAACGGGGAGGCCCACTTCGCCTTCAGGTAGAGCGCGTCGGTGAGGACCAGGCGCGTGTCGGCGGTGATCTGGCCCGGCGCGAACAGGTCCTTGATCCGCCCTTCGGTGGCCTTCTCCACCGTGGCGTTGACGGCCTTGCGCGCGTCGTCGGGGTCCTTGTGGAAATCGGCCGGGTGCACCCCGGTGTCGAAGGCGTCCGCCAGCGTCTGCAGGTAGTCGGGCTGCACGGGGTAGCCCTGCTGCGTCCAGAGGTCGTCGGACTGGCGCAGCGTGACGTCGTCGCCGCCCTGGACCGGGTGGTCGAGCGCGCCGGTGGCGAGGGCGTACTGCTGCGGGGTGAGGCTCGTGTGCAGGGCCTTGGTGAGCTCGTCGGCGGTGGCGCCGCGGGCGCCGGGCGCCAGCATGGCGAGCAGGGTGGCCAGGCCCGACGGCGAGAGCACGACATTGCGGCCGGCCGCGTCCGGGGCGGCGGTGAGGGCGTGGAGGAGGTCGAGGCCGAAGGCGCCGGTGCCGGCGGCGGTGGCGGTCACCTGCGCCGGATCGACCGCGGGACGACTGCCGGACGCCGTCACCCGGAGCACCGCGGGCGCGGCGGGCGCGGCGGCACCGGTGCTGCCGCAACCCGCGACCAGCGGGGCGGCGAGCGCGGCGGCGAGGAGCACCGCCGCCGGGCGACGGGAGCTACGGCGGGTTCCGAGAGGGCTGCGGTACGTCATGGCCCTTCGACGCGCCCGCCCGCCCCCCGGTTCCCGGCGTCCGGCTCAGTCCCAGAGCGCGCCGAACTCGAGGAGTTCGTCGCGGTGCTCGATCCGCTCGACCCAGTCGGCAGGCCAGGCCGCCTCGCCGTGGTGGGCTCCGGCGAAGGCGCCGGTCAGGCAGGCGAGGGAGTCGGAGTCGCCGCTGGAGTAGGCGGCGCGGCGGACGGCGGCCACCGGGTCGTCCGGCAGCAGCAGGAAGCAGAGCAGGCCGGTGGCGAACGCCTCCTCGGCGAGCTTGCGGACGGCGTAGGCGGAGGTCGCGAGCCGCTACCTCACATACGGTGGCCGCAATCCGAATCACCCCAGGTCAGGGCGATTCCGAGGGCGGCTTTGACGGGAGCGCAAGTCCGCTCCCGCGGCGCTTCGACTACCGAACGACCGGAATCTGTCCGCTCCGCCAGTCATTGAGCCGCTTACGGATGCTGGCGACCATCGGGAGCGCGTCCACCTCGTCCGGGTTGAACCAGGCGACTTCGAAGGACTCGTCCGAGGTGCGGAGGGTGCCGCCGGTGGCCCGTCCGAGCAGGCAGATGGAGAACTCCTGGCGGACCTCTCCGTCGTCGTACGCGAAGACGTGGCCCGGGTTCGTATAGGTGCCGACGATCCCAGTGATCTCGATCTCGATACCGGTTTCCTCGTGGGTCTCGCGGATCCCGCATCCCGCGAGGGATTCTCCCAGCTCCATCTTTCCGCCCGGCAGTGCCCACATGCCGTTGTCGGTGCGCCGCTGCAACAGGACTCGGCCTGTCCCGTCCACCACGACCACAGAAGCAGCCGGAACCAGGCTGTTGGGCTTGGGGGCGTTCGGGTCGTCTTCGTAGTCACGCCTGGCCACGCTCGGTCGCCTCCCAGATGTTCCGCCCCCGCCCCCAGAGCTCTTCGACATGATCGGCGAAGCGGTCGAACATGCCGTCCGGCTGACTTCGCCTCAGGTGAAGCATCGGCGAGTCATGGCCGACCCGGCGGGCGAGGATCGGCGTCACGATCATCTCATCGTCGAACCGGAAGACGGACAGGTTGACGTGGCCGGTCTCGAACCGGCCCTCGATGTTCCCGACCGGGCGAAGGCGCTCCAGCTCGCTTATCGTCACGGCGATGCGGGTGGACAGGGTGAGAGGTACGTCCTCCTCCACCTCCCGGGCTCTGGTCACGGGGCTTTCCGGGTCTCCGATGAGGAACCGGACCCGGCAGCCGGCCTGCGCCTTTCGACGGAGCGCGCCGGCAAGGTTGGCCTGCTCCAACCACAGGAAGTAGTTGGTGTAGCCGGCGAAGGTCAGTTCCTTCTGCGCCTTGGTGATCAGCGAGCGCCAGAGGGAGGATGGCGCAGCCGACCGATACGGAAAGACCTGGACGATCTCACGGTCAGGGCCAGTCTTGAGCGCCGAACCGACAGCAGTGGGCCACAAGGCAGCTTCCTCCTCGCCTAACGCCTCGCAGGCCGTCCATCGATGCCGGGCGTGGGGAATGCGCGTCGGGTTGGAAATCCAGCGACTGACCGTTTTGGCATCGACGCCGCATGCCTCTGCGAGCTGTGTTTCCGTCATCTTGGCATTCGCCAACGCCCGCCGGAGAGCGTGGTTCATAGTTCGCCTCCTTGGCCCATGGGGGACGGGACGAACCATAGCGGCGAAGTGTCCCAAACGTCCCGCAAACGCAGTAGGAACGCCCTGACGTGCGATGCAACATCGGAGTGTGATCGAGGGCTTCCGCTCCGCAGCCGGTGACTTCCATCCCGGACTGCCCCAGGAACTCGTTCTCGATCGCCACCAACGGCCTGCCCCGGAGGGGACTCTGACGTGCCCGGAACGCTTGAAACACCGCCGGTATGCAGCCGCTCGCTGCCACGCCACCGGAAGTCCGTTGGTCTGGCCCGGGACCTGCTCAGGGAGTACCTGGATGGAGCGCCCGAGGGTGAACACCTGCTCTCCACAGGCGAGTTGATTCTGTCGGAACTCGCGACCAACGCGGTGGTGCATGCCCGGGTACCTCCGGGCCGACGCATCGCGGTGCGGTTCGAAGTGGTCTGCGGCCATCTCCGGATCGAGGTGCATGACGCGAGCAGCGAGCGGCCCGCGATCCGGCGATCCACCGGCCCGGATGACAGCTCGGGGCGGGGGTTGTGTCTGGTGGAGGCCTTGTCGACGGAGTGGGGCTGTCAGCCCCGGCCGAGTGGCATCGGGAAGATCGTTTGGGCCCTGGCGGGCCCGGAAGGTGGTGTGTGGTGAAGCTCGAAAGCGCGTCCGGGGCGGCGGGAACGCGGTGCAACTACTGCGGCGCGGGGCTGCGAAAGGCGGTGACCCGGCGCATCGGCGTCAACGGTCAGACGGTCGGCGTGCACATGCGGCACCCGCGCCGGGCGGGGGAGGTGTCGGCGTGACCGGCACGACAACGGAGCACATGACCCAGTTGAATGCGCCGTACCCGTTCCCCGTGGCGGTGGAGGTCCGGGGCGTCACGGAGACGGCGCGGTTCTCCCAGCTGTCGGACGCGCTGACGGCGCTGCTCGGCTCGCTGCGGGCGCTGCCACTGGACGCGGAGCAGTGGAAGTACTTCGACGACCTCTTCGGGCCGGAGGCGGTGCCCTCGATCGGGCACCGCCTCGCGATGTACGGCCAGGTGCGGGCGCTCGCGTTCGTCGGGATCACGCCCTACGTGGTCAAGCTGCACCCGGCCGATCCGGAGGTGCGCCCGTGAGGCGGCCCGATCCTCGGACCTGGTGGGGCGGGGTCGTGTGGTGGTGGTCTCTGCGTGGCCAGTTCTCCTGGCCGGTGCGGGCTGTCTCGCCAAGTCGGCGGGCGGCCTACCGGGACGTGAAGGCGTGGTTCGCAGAGATCCAGTACGCCGAGACCTCCCGGGCGCGGTTGGCGCGGCGGATCTGGCGGGAACGCACGGGAGTTGATGATCCGCTGGCCGGGCTGGACGAGGCGGAGCTGTTCCGCCGGATACCCGTCGCCTTGCCCACGGCCGCTCCCCCCTCTTCCGTCACACCTCGACCAACAGTTCTTCCAGCCCCCGGATCACGTAGCCCGGGCGCCACTCGGGCTCGCGGACGAGCCGCAGGCCCGGCGCCCGGCGCAGCAGCGCGCCGTACGACTCGGTGAGCTCCAGTCTGGCCAGCGGGGCGCCGAGGCAGAAGTGGATTCCGGCGCCGAAGGTGACGTGCGGGTTGTCGGTGCGGCCGAGGTCGAGCCGGTCGGGGTCGGCGAAGCGCGCCGGGTCGCGGTTGGCGGAGCCGAAGAGCAGCGCGATCTCGGAGCCGCGCGGGATGGTGACGCCGCGGACCTCGATGTCCTCCAGCACCCAGCGCTCGAACATCTGCAACGGGGTGTCCCAGCGCATCAGTTCCTCGACGGCGGTGGGCAGGAGTCCGTCCACGTCGGCGCGCAGCCGGGCGAGTTCGCCGGGGTTGCGGAACAGCGCCCACCACCCGTTGCCGGTGGTGTTGACGGTGGCCTCGTGGCCGGCGTTGAGCAGCAGCACGCAGGTGGAGATCATCTCCTGCTCGCTGAGCGCGTCGTCGCCCTCCTGGGCCTGCACGAGGGCGCTGATCAGGTCGCTTCCGGGGGCGGTGCGCCGCTCGCGGATCAGGGCGCGCAGGTAGTCGGAGAACTCGATGCTCGCGGTGACCGCCCGGCGGGCCGCCTCCTCGGTGGGGTTGAGCTCGAACATCCCGGTGATGTCGGCGGACCAGGGCCGCAGCAGGTGCCGGTCGGCCTCCGGGACGCCCAGCATCTCGGCGATCACGGCGACCGGCAGCGGCTCGGCGACGGCGGCGACGAGGTCGCCGCCGCCGTCCGCGAGCAGTCCGTCCACGAGCTCCGCGGCGAGCCGCCGGACGGTCGGGCGCAGCCCCTCGACCATCCGCGGGGTGAAGGCCTTGGAGACCAAGCGGCGGATCCGGGTGTGGTCGGGCGCCTCCAGGTCGAGCAGCCCGTGGTCGTTGAGGGTGTGGAACGGCTCGTGCGCCGGGTCGGGCGCGGGCCGGCCGAACTCCTCGTGGCTGAAGCGGTGGGTGTACGTGCGCCCGAGCCGGCGGTCGCGCAGGAGCGCGCTGACGTCCTCGTGGCGCGGGACGAGCCACTGCTTCGTCGGCTCGTAGTACGTCACCGGCGCGTGCTCGCGCAGTTCGGCGTACGCGTCGTACGGGTGGGCCACGAACGCCGCCGACCAGGGGTCGAACTTCGCCGTCGTCGTCATCGGTCGATCACTCCAGGCCAAGAGGGGGGCCAGCCGGAAGGGTCATCGTACGCACGCGGTTCGTCCGCCCTTAAGCGTGTTCCGCGATCAACTTCCGCACCAGCGCCGGGAGGGCCTCGGAGATCGGCTCCCTGATCACCTCGTCCGCTGCCTCGTCGAACGGCGTCGGCTCGCCGTTCACGACGACCAGCCGGGCGCCGCCCTCCAGCGCGATCTGCGGCAGCGAGGCCACCGGGTAGACCTGGAGGCTGGTGCCGACCGCGACGAAGAGGTCGCAGGCCTTGGCGATCGCGTCGGCCTGCTGGAGCACCACCGGGTCCAGCGCCTCCCCGAACATCACCGTCCGCGGGCGCAGGATCCCGCCGCACTCCCGGCAGTCCGGGTCCGGTTCGCCCGCCTCGACCCGGGCCAGCGCCTCGGCCATGTCGCCGACCACCCGGCAGCGCGCGCACTGCACCTCCCGTGCGGTGCCGTGCAGTTCGAGCAGCTTGCGGGTGGGAAGGCCGGCCCGCTGCTGCAGGCCGTCGACGTTCTGCGTCAGCACCCGCACCGGCAGCCCGGAGCGCTCCAGGTCGACCAGCGCGTGGTGCCCGGCGTTCGGCTCGGCGGCCTGCGCCCCCGCGTCGCGGCGCATCAACCAGGCCCGGCGGCGCACCTCGGGGTCGGCCAGGTACGGGCCGAGGGTGACCAGCTTCCGGGCCGACGGGTCGCGCTGCCAGAGCCCGTTCGGGCCGCGGTAGTCGGGGATGCCGGAATCGGTCGAAATGCCCGCGCCGGTGAGCACGGCGATCAGTGGACGCTTGGTCATACCCGGACCGTACGGCCAGCGGCCCACCGGCGGCCACCGAGAATCAGCGGGGACAGCGCGATCAGGTAGCAGACGGCGGCCAGCGGGATGAAGGCCAGGTCCACCATCGACCCGAGCGTCCCGGCGACCATCAGGACCGGGCTCCACCAGCGCAGTGTCCGGGCGGCGCCCACCGAGGCGGCGACCAGCAGGGCCAGCAGGCCGACGTAGAACAGCAGGGGGCCGACCTCGTACACGGCCGTGAGCACCCCGGGGACGGCCTGGATCCGCTCGAACATCCGCGTCTGGTCGCCCTTGGTCGCCGACGCCACGCCGACGTACAGGTCGATCCCGATCTGGAGCACCGAGGCCACCAGCCCCGCGAACGCCACCCCCAGCGCGGCGCCCGCCGCGAGCCGCCCGGCCACCGTGCCGCGCGGGGCGAGCAGCCGGCGCAGCGCCAGGAGGATCGGCGCGAACAGCAGCAGCCCGGCGAGCATCAGCGCGTGGCCGGTGGTCCAGCCGGGGCCCGGCTCGCGGGACCCGGGCACGAGGCGGATGCCGCCGTACAGTGCCATCAGGACGGGGGCGCCGACGACGGCGTGGGCGGTGAGGCGGGTACTGGTGCTGCGAGTGCTGCCGGCGCTGCGAGGGGCGTTCATCTGCGTTCTCCCGTGGTGTCCGTGATCCGTTCTCCGACACCACGGATGCTGTCCGCCGGGGCCCTCGTCACGGATCGCCCGCACCGGCGAACTGCCCGCCTCCCCCGCGCGGGGGAGCGGTCAGTCCTCCCCCGCCACCACCGCGCCGGCCTCGTACGCGAACACCACCGCGTGCACCCGGTCGCGCAGCCCCAGCTTGCTCAGCACATTGCTGACGTGCGTCTTCACGGTGTGCTCGCTGACCACCAGCTCCGCCGCGATCTCCGCGTTGGACAGCCCGCGCGCGAGCAGCCGGAGCGTCTCCTGCTCGCGCAGGGTCAGCTGCTCCAGCAGCTTGGACGGCGGACGGACCGCCCGCTGCGGCGCCCCCGGACGGCGCGCCGCGAACTCGCCGATCAGCCGCTTCGTCACCGAGGGCGCGAGCAGCGCCTCCCCCGAGGCGACCATCCGCACGCCGTGCGCCAGGTCGTCCCGGCGGACGTCCTTCAGCAGGAAGCCGCTCGCACCCGCGTACAGCGCGTCGAAGACGTAGTCGTCGATGTCGAAAGTGGTCAGCATGATCACCTTGGTGTCCGGGAACTCCGCGCACACCCGCCGGGCCGCCTCCAGCCCGTCCATCACCGGCATGCGGACGTCCAGCAGCAGCACGTCGGGGCCGTGCTCGCGCACGGCCTCGACGGCCTCGGCGCCGTCGCACGCCTCGGCCACCACCTCGATGTCCGGCTGGGCGTCCAGGATCATCCCGAACCCGGCCCGCACCAGCTCCTGGTCGTCCGCGACGACCACCCGTATCGGCGTCATCCGCCCTCCCTCTCCGCCACCCCGGCCGGCCCCAACGGCAGCCGGGCAGTCACCAGGAAGCCCTCGCCGGCCGGCCCCGGACCGGCCTCGGCCCGCCCGCCGCAGGCGGCGGCCCGCTCCCGGATGCCGACCAGCCCGCGTCCGCCGGACCAGCCGCCCACCGCGCGGTCGGCGGCGAGCGGCACGCCGCGGCCGTTGTCGGACACCACGACCTCCAGCGTCCCGCCGGCCCGCCGCACCCGGATCGCGGCCCGGTCGGCACCGGAGTGCTTGACGGTGTTGGTCAGTGCCTCCTGCACGATCCGGTACGCCGCCGCCTCGACGTCGGCGGGCACCGCGCCCAGCCCGTCCGCGAGGTCGAGTTCCACCCGCAGGCCGGCCCGGCGCACCCGCTCGGCGACGTCGGCCAGTTCGGCCAGGCGCGGCTGCGGGGCCAGCTCCGGACTCGCCCCGTCCTCCTTCAACACCCCCAGCACGCGCCGCAGTTGGACCATCGCATCGCGACCGGAATCGGCGATCGTGTCGAACGCGCGGATCGCCCGATCCGGCTTGCTGTGCACCACCAGGGGGCCGGCCTCGGCCTGGATCACCATCAGCGAGACGGCGTGCGCCAGGATGTCGTGCATCTCCCGCGCGATCCGGGCCCGCTCCTCGGCGACCGCCCTGGCCGCCTCGCTGGCCGCCCGCTCCCCGGCCTCGCGGGCCCGCGCCGCCTCCACCCTGGCCAGCTGCCGCTGGGCGCGCACCAGCGAGCCGAAGACGAACGAGCCGACCGAGGTGAGCAGGCTGAACAGCATGCCGTTCGGCGAGTGGGTGCCCAGCACGTTGGCGATCACCACGACCGCGAAGACCGTCCAGCGCTGCCGCTCCGAGGAGCGCTCCGCCACCGTGTAGATGCCGATCACCGCGTACAGCGGCAGCTGCGGGTTCGCCGAGTGCGCGACCAGCGACAGCACCACCGACGCCGCGCTGACCAGCGCCAGCGAGGTCAGCGTGAACCGGCGCCGCCAGGGCAGCGGCAGCGCGGTCGAGACCGCGACCAGGTAGACCCACCAGGGCCACGCCACGTCGTCGTTGTAGACCGACCACAGCGAGACCGCCGCCGAGGCCAGCGCCAGCAGTGCGTCCAGCACGTACGGACTCCGCCCGGCCGTCCAGCCCCGCCAGCGCGCAGCGCGCTCCACCGTCGTACCTCCCCCGTACCCGGGGACGCCGTCCCCGCGGAGAAGATCATGCCCTACCGGCAGGACCTCCGGGACGGCCCGGGCGGCCGGACGCACGGGCCCGGCCACGGCGGCCCGGTCAGACACCGGAGACCGTCACTCCACCGGTCTCGGCCCGCGCGGTGATGCTGCGCGCCGCCCCCGCCTTCGACGGGATGCCGAGGTCCACCCCGCCGACCCCGGCCCGCGCGTCCACCGCGTACTCCACCCCGGCCGGCACTTTGAGCCGGACTCCTCCGGTCGACACCTTGGCCTCGACCGCGGTCGGCGCCGCCACGAAGTCCGCCCGCACCCCGCCGTCGGTGGCGCTCAGCCGCACCTGCGGCGAGGTCAGCCCGGTCGCCTCGACGCCGCCGGTGTCCACCGACGCGTCGACCTCGGCGGCCAGGCCGACCAGGCGCACCCCGCCGGTCTCCTCCCTGACGGTGACCTTCGTCCCGGCCGGCACCCGCACGTCGTACCCGACGCCGCACGCGTCGCAGTCGTACGTCAGCCGCAGCACGCCGTCCTTCACCTCGTGCG
Organism: Streptomyces sp. SP17BM10; assembly: GCF_036322405.1. Taxonomy (NCBI): domain Bacteria; kingdom Bacillati; phylum Actinomycetota; class Actinomycetes; order Kitasatosporales; family Streptomycetaceae; genus Streptomyces; species Streptomyces sp. SP17BM10. The sequence continues at coordinate 27,029 of NZ_JAQYXB010000652.1, forward strand.
TGGTGCGCGGCGCGTCCCCCCTGTAGTTCTGCTTCTCGGTCACCTGCACCGCGGTGCCCCCGCCCGTGACGACGACCCCGCCGGTGTGCCCCTCGACCACCAGCTCCCGGACCCCGTCCGCTACGCCGTAGCTCACCGTGCGGTGCTCCTCGTCGCCGTCGCCGAACGGCAGGCACGCCGACATCCCGAACAGCACGGCCCCCGTGATCGCCATCGCACCCAGTACCCGCTTCATGTCCGGCCCCCTTCGCAAGCCCGCCATCCCGACCCCGAGAAGGCTCCCGCAGCGACGCCCTCCCCGCCTCCCTCCCCGGAGCGGTCCTCGGCACTCCCCCGCGCGGGGGAGCCGGGCCCGGGAACGCCGCAGGGCGGCCACCCCGTGAGGGGTGACCGCCCTGCGGTCGTTCGACGCGAGACTCAGCCGGTGTACGGGCCGTAGTCGTAGTCGTCCAGCGGGACCGCCTGGCCGGAGCCGGCGCCGAAGGGCGACAGGTCGTAGTCGTCGTAGCCGACGGCCGAGTACATGGCGGCCTTGGCCTCCTCGGTCGGCTCGACCCGGATGTTGCGGTAGCGGGGCAGACCCGTACCGGCCGGGATGAGCTTACCGAGGATGACGTTCTCCTTGAGGCCCAGCAGCGGGTCCGACTTGGCGTGGATCGCCGCGTCGGTGAGGACCCGGGTCGTCTCCTGGAAGGAGGCGGCCGACAGCCAGGACTCGGTGGCCAGCGAGGCCTTGGTGATACCCATCAGCTGCGGACGGCCGGAGGCGGGGTGACCGCCCTCGGAGACCACGCGACGGTTCTCCTGCTCGAAGCGACCGCGCTCGACGAGCTCGCCCGGGAGCAGCTCGGCGTCGCCCGACTCGATGATCGTCACGCGGCGGAGCATCTGCCGGATGATGATCTCGATGTGCTTGTCGTGGATCGACACGCCCTGCGAGTTGTAGACCTTCTGGACCTCGGCGACCAGGTGGATCTGGACGGCACGCTGGCCCATGATGCGCAGGACGTCGTGCGGGTTGGTGGCACCCATGGTCAGCTTCTGGCCGACCTCGACCGCCTCGCCCTCGCTGACGAGCAGCTTCACGCGCTTGGACACCGGGTACGCGATCTCGTCGCTGCCGTCGTCCGGCGTGATGACGATCTTGCGGGTCTTCTCGGTGTCCTCGATCCGCGCCCGGCCGGTGGCCTCGGAGATCGGGGCCACACCCTTCGGGGTACGGGCCTCGAAGAGCTCGACGACACGCGGCAGACCCTGGGTGATGTCGTCACCGGCCACACCACCGGTGTGGAAGGTACGCATGGTCAGCTGGGTGCCGGGCTCACCGATGGACTGGGCGGCGATGATGCCGACCGCCTCACCGATGTCGACCAGCTTGCCGGTGGCCAGCGAGCGGCCGTAGCAGAAGGCACAGGTGCCGACGGCCGACTCACAGGTCAGGATCGAGCGGACCTTGACCTCGGACACGCCGTGACGGATCAGCTCGTCGATCAGCACGTCACCGAGGTCGGTGTTGGCCGTGGCGAGGAGCTTGCCGTCGACGGTGATGTCCTCGGCGAGCATGCGGGCGTAGACGCTGGTCTCGACGTCGTCGGCCTTGCGCAGCACGCCGTCCGCGCCCACGGAACCGATCGACAGCTTCAGGCCGCGCTCGGTGCCGCAGTCCTCCTCGCGGATGATGACGTCCTGGGAGACGTCGACCAGACGACGGGTGAGGTAACCGGAGTCGGCGGTACGGAGGGCGGTGTCGGCCAGACCCTTACGGGCACCGTGGGTGGAGATGAAGTACTCCAGCACGGTGAGACCCTCACGGAACGACGCCTTGATGGGTCGCGGGATGGTCTCGTTCTTGGCGTTCGACACCAGACCACGCATACCGGCGATCTGGCGCATCTGCATCATGTTTCCACGAGCACCCGAGTCGACCATCATGAAGATGGGGTTCGTCTTCGGGAAGTTCGCGGCCATGGCGTCCGCGACCTCGTTGGTCGCCTGGGTCCAGATGCCGACGAGCTCCTGCTTGCGCTCGTCGTTGGTGATCAGACCGCGCTCGTACTGCTTCTGGACCTTCTCCGCCTTGGCCTCGAAGCCCTCCAGGATCTGGGGCTTGCTCGGCGGGACGATGACGTCCGAGATCGAGACGGTGACACCGGAGCGGGTCGACCAGTGGAAGCCGGCCGACTTCAGGTTGTCCAGGGTCGCCGCGACGACGACCTTGGGGTAGCGCTCCGCCAGGTCGTTGACGATCGCGGAGAGCTGCTTCTTGCCCACCTCGTAGTCGACGAACGGGTAGTCCTCGGGCAGCAGCTCGTTGAAGAGCGCGCGGCCCAGGGTGGTGCCCAGGCGGAAGGGCTCGCCCTCGAACCAGGTCGGCTGGCCGTCCTCGTCCACCGGGGCGGTCCAGCCGCGCGGCGGGACGGTGCCGGCGCCGAGGCGCAGCTCGATCGGGGCCTGGACGTCCAGTTCGCGGGCGTCGAAGGCCATGATCGCCTCGGCGGTCGACGAGAAGGTGCGGCCGGCGCCCTTCACGTTGTCGCGGTCCGAGGTCAGGAAGAACAGACCGAGCACCATGTCCTGGGTCGGCATGGTGACGGGGCGACCGTCGGCCGGCTTCAGGATGTTGTTCGAGGACAGCATCAGGATGCGGGCCTCGGCCTGCGCCTCCGCGGAGAGCGGCAGGTGGACGGCCATCTGGTCACCGTCGAAGTCCGCGTTGAACGCGGTGCAGACGAGCGGGTGGATCTGGATGGCCTTGCCCTCGACCAGCTGCGGCTCGAAGGCCTGGATGCCGAGGCGGTGCAGGGTGGGCGCACGGTTCAGCAGGACCGGGTGCTCGGCGATGACCTCTTCGAGCACGTCCCACACGACCGGGCGGGCGCGCTCGACCATGCGCTTGGCCGACTTGATGTTCTGCGCGTGGTTCAGGTCCACCAGGCGCTTCATCACGAACGGCTTGAAGAGCTCCAGCGCCATGGCCTTCGGCAGACCGCACTGGTGCAGCTTGAGCTGCGGGCCGACGACGATGACCGAACGGGCCGAGTAGTCGACTCGCTTGCCGAGGAGGTTCTGGCGGAAACGACCCTGCTTGCCCTTCAGCATGTCGCTGAGGGACTTCAGCGGGCGGTTGCCCGGGCCGGTGACCGGACGGCCGCGGCGGCCGTTGTCGAACAGGGCGTCGACGGCCTCCTGGAGCATGCGCTTCTCGTTGTTCACGATGATCTCGGGGGCACCGAGGTCGAGCAGGCGCTTCAGGCGGTTGTTGCGGTTGATGACGCGGCGGTACAGGTCGTTCAGGTCGGAGGTCGCGAAGCGGCCACCGTCCAGCTGCACCATCGGACGCAGGTCCGGCGGGATGACCGGCACGCAGTCCAGCACCATGCCGTTGGGCTTGTTGGTGGTCTGCAGGAACGCGGAGACGACCTTGAGGCGCTTGAGCGCACGGGTCTTCTTCTGGCCCTTGCCGGTGCGGATGATCTCGCGCAGGCGCTCGGACTCCTCCGCCAGGTCGAAGGTCTCGAGGCGGTCCTTGAGGGCCGCCGCGCCCATCGAGCCGGAGAAGTAGGTGCCGAAGCGGTCGCGCAGCTCGCGGTAGAGCAGCTCGTCGCCCTCGAGGTCCTGGACCTTGAGGTTCTTGAAGCGGGCCCACACCTCGTCGAGGCGGTCGAGCTCGCGCTGCGCGCGGTCGCGCAGCTGCTTCATCTCGCGCTCGGCGCTCTCGCGCACCTTGCGGCGCACGTCGGCCTTGGCGCCCTCGGCCTCCAGCTCGGCCAGGTCGGTCTCGGCCTTCTTGGCGCGGCCTTCGAGGTCGGCGTCGCGGCGGTTCTCGATCTGCTGGCGCTCGACGGAGACGTGCGCCTCCAGCGACGGCAGGTCGCGCTGACGGCGCTCGTCGTCGACCCAGGTGATCATGTAGGCGGCGAAGTAGATGACCTTCTCGAGGTCCTTCGGCGCCAGGTCGAGCAGGTAGCCGAGGCGGGACGGCACACCCTTGAAGTACCAGATGTGGGTGACCGGAGCGGCCAGCTCGATGTGGCCCATCCGCTCGCGGCGCACCTTGGCGCGGGTCACCTCGACGCCGCAGCGCTCACAGATGATGCCCTTGAAGCGGACGCGCTTGTACTTACCGCAGTAGCACTCCCAGTCCCGGGTGGGGCCGAAGATCTTCTCGCAGAAGAGCCCGTCCTTTTCCGGCTTCAGGGTGCGGTAGTTGATGGTCTCCGGCTTCTTGACCTCGCCGTGCGACCACTGGCGGATGTCGTCGGCGGTGGCCAGGCCGATGCGGAGCTCGTCGAAGAAGTTGACGTCAAGCACTGGTCGTCAAGCCCTCTTTCGTAAGTCGAGAGTCGTTCATGTGGTCTGAGGGGGGCCTGGGGGCGGGCCGGCCCACGGTCAGCGGGCCGGCCCAACCTCCGTCAGACCTCTTCGACGCTGCTCGGCTCGCGCCGGGACAGGTCGATGCCGAGCTCCTCGGCGGCGCGGAAGACGTCCTCGTCGGAGTCCCGCATCTCGATGGACTGGCCGTCCGAGGACAGCACCTCCACGTTGAGGCAGAGCGACTGCATTTCCTTGATGAGGACCTTGAAGGACTCGGGAATGCCGGGCTCGGGGATGTTCTCGCCCTTGACGATGGCCTCGTAGACCTTCACGCGGCCGAGCACGTCGTCGGACTTGATGGTGAGCAGCTCCTGCAGCGCGTAGGCCGCACCGTACGCCTCGAGGGCCCACACCTCCATCTCACCGAAGCGCTGACCACCGAACTGCGCCTTACCACCGAGCGGCTGCTGGGTGATCATCGAGTACGGACCGGTCGAACGGGCGTGCAGCTTGTCGTCGACCAGGTGGTGCAGCTTGAGGATGTACATGTAGCCGACCGAGACCGGCATCGGGAACGGCTCGCCGGAGCGGCCGTCGAACAGGCGGGCCTTGCCGGTGGAGTTCACCAGGCGCTCGCCGTCACGGGTGAGCGTGGTGTTGTCCAGCAGGCCGGTGATCTCGTCCTCGCGGGCGCCGTCGAAGACCGGGGTGGCGAGGTTGGTGCCGCCCTGGACGGTGTCGGCGCCGATCGCCTGCAGGCGCTGGGCCCACTCGTCGGCGAGGCCTGAGACGTCCCAACCCTGCTTGGCGAGCCACCCGAGGTGGATCTCCAGGACCTGCCCGGGGTTCATTCGGGACGGGACGCCCAGCGGGTTGAGGATGATGTCGACCGGGGTGCCGTCCTCCAGGAACGGCATGTCCTCGACCGGCAGGATCTTGGAGATGACGCCCTTGTTGCCGTGACGGCCGGCGAGCTTGTCACCGTTGGTGATCTTGCGCTTCTGGGCCACGTAGACGCGGACCAGCTGGTTGACGCCCGGGGGCAGCTCGTCGCCCTCTTCGCGGTCGAAGACGCGGACGCCGATGACCTTGCCGGACTCACCGTGCGGCACCTTCAGCGAGGTGTCGCGGACCTCACGGGCCTTCTCGCCGAAGATCGCGCGGAGCAGGCGCTCCTCCGGGGTCAGCTCGGTCTCGCCCTTCGGGGTGACCTTGCCGACCAGGATGTCGCCGGTGACGACGTCGGCGCCGATGCGGATGATGCCGCGCTCGTCGAGGTCGGCGAGGACCTCCTCGGAGACGTTCGGGATGTCCCGGGTGATCTCCTCGGGGCCGAGCTTGGTGTCACGGGCGTCGACCTCGTGCTCCTCGATGTGGATCGAGGAGAGGACGTCGTCCTGCACGAGGCGCTGCGACAGGATGATCGCGTCCTCGTAGTTGTGACCCTCCCACGACATGAACGCCACGAGCAGGTTCTTGCCGAGGGCCATCTCGCCCTCGTCGGTGCACGGGCCGTCGGCCAGGACCTGGCCGGTCTCGACCCGGGCGCCCTCGTCCACGAGCACCTTCTGGTTGAAGGCGGTGCCCTGGTTCGAGCGGGTGAACTTGGCGGCGCGGTACGTGGTGTACGTGCCGTCGTCGTTCGCCACGGTGACGTAGTCGGCCGAGACCTCCTGGACGACACCCGCCTTCTCGGCGGTGATGACGTCGGCGGCGTCGACGGCGCAGCGGTACTCCATGCCGGTGCCGACCAGCGGGGCCTCGCTCTTCAGCAGCGGCACCGCCTGGCGCATCATGTTCGAGCCCATGAGCGCGCGGTTGGCGTCGTCGTGCTCGAGGAACGGGATCATGGCGGTCGCGACCGACACCATCTGGCGCGGCGAGACGTCCATGTAGTCGATCTCGGAGCCCGGGATGTAGTCGATCTCGCCGCCGCGGCGGCGGACCAGGACGCGCGGCTCGGCGAAGTGCAGGTCCGCGGTCAGCGGGGCGTTCGCCTGGGCGATGACGTAGCGGTCCTCCTCGTCGGCGGTGAGGTAGTCCACCTGCTCGGTGACGACACCGTCGACGACCTTGCGGTACGGGGTCTCGATGAAGCCGAACGCGTTGACGCGGCCGTACGAGGCGAGCGACCCGATCAGACCGATGTTCGGGCCTTCGGGGGTCTCGATCGGACACATGCGGCCGTAGTGCGAGGGGTGCACGTCACGGACCTCGAAGCCGGCGCGCTCACGGGAGAGACCACCGGGACCGAGGGCGGACAGACGGCGCTTGTGGGTCAGGCCCGACAGCGGGTTCGTCTGGTCCATGAACTGCGACAGCTGGCTGGTGCCGAAGAACTCCTTGATGGAGGCGACGACCGGCCGGATGTTGATCAGGGTCTGCGGCGTGATCGCCTCGACGTCCTGGGTGGTCATGCGCTCGCGCACGACGCGCTCCATGCGGGCGAGACCCGTACGGACCTGGTTCTGGATCAGCTCGCCGACGTTGCGCAGGCGGCGGTTGCCGAAGTGGTCGATGTCGTCGACCTCGACCACGATGTCGCGGCCGGTCTCGTCGTTCCACTCGGTCTCACCGGCGTGCAGCTTCACCAGGTACTTGATCGCACCGATGATGTCGGGCTCGGTGAGCACGCCGGAGTCCAGCGACTCGGCGTTGCCCAGCTTCCGGTTCACCTTGTAGCGGCCGACCTTCGCGAGGTCGTAGCGCTTCGGGTTGAAGTACAGGTTCTCCAGAAGCGTCTGCGCGGCCTCGCGCGTCGGCGGCTCGCCCGGACGCAGCTTGCGGTAGATGTCCAGCAGCGCGTCGTCCTGGCCCTGGGTGTGGTCCTTCTCCAGGGTGTTGCGCATGGACTCGTACTCGCCGAACTCCTCGAGAATCATCTCGTTGGTCCAGCCGAGCGCCTTCAGCAGCACGGTGACGGACTGCTTGCGCTTGCGGTCGATGCGGACGCCGACCATGTCGCGCTTGTCGATCTCCATCTCCAGCCAGGCACCACGCGAGGGGATGACCTTGCAGGAGTAGATGTCCTTGTCGGAGACCTTGTCCAGGGTGGAGTCGAAGTACACACCCGGGGAACGGACCAGCTGCGACACGACGACACGCTCGGTGCCGTTGATCACGAACGTGCCCTTGTGGGTCATGAGCGGGAAGTCGCCCATGAAGACCGTCTGAGACTTGATCTCACCGGTCTCGTTGTTGGTGAACTCGGCCGTGACGAAGAGCGGGGCCGCGTACGTGAAGTCACGGTCCTTGCACTCGTCAATGGAGTTCTTCGGCGGCTCGAAACGGTGGTCGCGGAAGGTCAGGGACATGGACCCGCTGAAGTCCTCGATCGGGGAGATCTCCTCGAAGATCTCCTCCAGACCGGACTTGGTGGGGACGTCCTGACCGTTCTCCAGCGCCGCCTCGACCCGGGACTTCCAGGCCGCGTTGCCGAGCAGCCAGTCAAAGCTCTCGGTCTGCAGGGCGAGGAGGTTGGGGACCTCGAGGGGCTCCTTGATCTTCGCGAACGAGACGCGGAGCGGGGCGGTGGATGCGGCGGAATTGTTCGAGGCGTTGCGCGGCGCGGCCAAGAGGGGGGTCCTTCCGAGGGCTCGGAGCTCACTACGCGCGTACCAGCCGGGCCTGCTTGGGCTTGGTCCCGCCTCCCTCGCCACTGGCCTCCGCCGGGATCGAAGTCCCAGGTCAGAGCCGCTTTGCGGAGGTGGTGCCAGACCCCTTCAGGGCAACGCAAACTCCGGGCGACGAGTCACGGAGCAGCTAACAGGCAGCGCAAAGGGACAGTGTAGCCAAAAGGCACACTGCTGTCCAGCTCTGATTCGGAAACCGAATCGGAGACTCCTCCCGGTAGCCGGCGGGCGCGGAGCTCGCCGGTACTGCTCTGGGCACTGCACGGGCCCGGACCAAGCCGGGCCGCTCAACTCACGTGGAGTCACTTCCCGCCGGAGCCGCTGGTTATGCATCCAGCCGCACACCAACCGGGCAGACTCGCGCCTCGAGAATCGCGCGCCGCGCCGGGTTCGTCAAGGGCCCCGCCTTCGGCGCGGACCTCGCCCTGTCTATCGATCGGAACCCCTCCGGCGTTACAGAAGCCGTGGTGGGGGCTACTCCCGATGACGGTGATCACCATACCCCCCGGCACCGACAGTGCCGAGTGAGCCATGGGCCACACCGGTGGTCCCGGCCCGGGGCCGGAAACGCGAAAAAGGCCGGGCCGACCACCCGCAAGGGTGATCGGCCCGGCCCGGAGCCCCCTCAGAGGGGGCCCGAGATCACTTGACGGTGACCTTGGCGCCGGCACCCTCGAGGGCGGCCTTGGCCTTCTCGGCAACGTCCTTGGCAACCTTCTCCAGGACCTTGGCACCAGCGGTGTCAACGAGGTCCTTGGCCTCCTTCAGGCCGAGGGAGGTCAGGGTGCGCACCTCCTTGATGACCTGGATCTTCTTGTCGCCAGCGGCCTCGAGGATGACGTCGAACTCGTCCTGCTCCTCAGCGGCCTCGGCCGGGGCGCCCGGGGCGGCAATGCCGGCCACGGCGACCGGGGCGGCGGCGGTGACGTCGAACTTCTCCTCGAAGGCCTTCACGAAGGCAGCGAGCTCGATGAGGGTGAGCTCCTCGAACTGCGCGAGCAGCTCGTCCTGGGACAGCTTCGCCATGATGGCGTCCTTCCACTAAATCGGCAGGTGGTGCCGTATGTACGGGTTGGGCGGGCACGGGCCCGCAGCGAGGCGTGAGCCTGCCGAATTACTCGGCGGCGTCGTCCTCGGCGGCGGGAGCCGGCGTACCGGCACCGCCCTGCTCGACCTTGTCGCGCAGCGCGTCCACGGTGCGGACGAGCTTCGACGGCAGGGCCTGGAAGAGCGCGGCAGCCTGGGACTGCTTGGCCTTCAGGGCACCCGCCAGCTTGGCGAGCAGCACCTCGCGGGACTCGAGGTCCGCGAGCTTCTTGATCTCATCGGCGGACAGCGCCTTGCCGTCAAGGACACCGCCCTTGATGATGAGAGCGGGGTTCTCCTTGGCGAAGTCACGCAGAGCCTTCGCCGACTCCACCGGGTCACCGGTGACGAAGGCGACAGCCGTCGGACCGTTGAACAGGTCGTCGAGCTCGGAGATCCCGGCCTCATTGGCCGCGATCTTGGTCAGCGTGTTCTTCACCACGGCGTACTCGGCGTTGTCGCCGAGCGAGCGACGCAGGGTCTTGACCTGCTTCACCGAGAGACCGCGGTACTCGGTCAGCAGCGCCGCGGAGGAGCCACGGAACTTGTCCGTGATCTCGGCGACGGCAGCAGCCTTGTCAGGCCTGGCCATAGGCTTACGCCTCCTTCCGTGATGTCGAAGTCCGGCCGACCGCGAAAGTCGACCATTCACACCTCGAACCGGCCGGACGGAAGGAAAGCTCTTGCGAAAATGCAATGAGCCCCGGTGCGCAGGCGCACGGGGCTCGTGACGACCTCGACGGGCTTTCGCGCGAACGCGGACCCGGAAGTCGAAGCTCCAGACACACCTGCGCGGGCTGCCTGCGCACTGGGCGCAGATCCTTCGGTCACCGGCTCCCTGACGGGCGCACGGCGACAACCAGCGGTCTTTGGCTTCGGTAACAGTAACCGGACTCCGCCGTCCGGGGCAAATCGCCCCCGGGGCCGGGGAGGCTCAGCGGGCCAGCGGGGACACCGTGCGCGTTCCGGTGTCCACGGTGTCGGTCTCGGCGGGGGCCTGGACGGAGAGCAGGGCGCCGGCGAGGTCGGTGTAGAGCACCGAGTCGTCCGCCCGGCCGGAGTCCCCGGTGCCGGTGCGCTGGAGCTTGACCAGCTGGTCCTTGTCGTTCAGCCACAGGTCCAGGGTCAACGAGAGCGAGCCCCCGGGGGCGAGCGCGGCCCGCAGCCCGTCCCGGCGGGACTGGCTCAGCTGGGTCTGGACGGCCGCGTACTTCTCCGCCGTCGTCGTCACCTGGTAGTGCTCGACGGTCGAGTCCTCGAACTTCTCCTCGGCGACGAACCGCGGCTCCACGCCGTCCGCGGTCGCGGCGGTCAGCGCCTCGACCGGGTTCAGCAGGTCGATCAGCCCCGCGTACGGGACCTCCTTGTGGCCGTCCGGGCCCGGCGGGACGGAGAAGCGCTCCCAGTGCTTGCCGCCCTGCCGGGCCGCGGTGGCCGCGTCGCCGCCCTGGTAGGCGACGGTGTCCACGACGATCAGCTGCTCGGCGTCGGCCGGGGTGGACCGCTTGATCTGGAGCGCGGTCTTGGGCTGCCAGAACAGCGGCCCGGCGCCGGCGTCGGCCCCCAGCCGGTAGCTGACCTTCGCCCGGCGGGCGGTCTGCATGGCCAGCTCGGCCGAGAGCAGGACGCCGTGCGGCGAGCGGTCGGTCGGCTTGGCCGGCCCGGACGGGGAGGCGCTGGTCGGGGTCGGGCTGCCGGTGGGCGTCGGCGCGGCGCCGCCGCCACCGCCGCACGCGGTCAGCCCGCTCGCCAGCAGCACGACGACCGCCACGGCCGTCAGCCGCCGCCGTCCCGCCATCGCCGTCCCCTTTCGCCCCGGGTCGCCGCTCCGCCCGGTCGCCGCCGCGGCGGCCTCGCTGTTCCGGCCACCATGCCACCCGGGCCAGGGTCAGCCGGCAGCGCCCCCCGCGTCCATCTTCGCCCGCTCGGACGGCTCCACCGCGTCGGAGGGGTCCGAAGCGGTGGTGGTCACCGGGGACCCGTCGTCCGAGCAGGTGACCCTGACCGCGAACGTGTCGTCCTTGGGCTGTTGCCCGAGGCGCTCGCGATGTCCTTCCGAGGTGAGTCCGGTGGTCGGGCGGCTCAGCCGAGCAGCTTCAGGATGTCGGCCGGGTTGCCGAGGTCGGTCGCCGCGGGCGCCTCGAACTTCGCCGCGGTGCCGAGGCCCGTGTACTTGACGGTGACGGCGTCGTGCTCGCCGTTCTTGTCTCCGAACTCCTGGAACTGGACGAGCTGCTGCTTGGCGTCCAGCCACAGGTCGACGGTGATCTTCTTGCCGTCCTGCTCCAGCGACTTCTGGACGGCCTGGCGCTGCTCCGGGCTGAGCCCCGTCATGCCGGCCACCATGGTGGAGACGTCCTCCACCGCGCGGATGTGGGTGGCCGGGGTGCCGTCGACGGCCTCCTGGCCCACCTTGGTCGGCTTGTTCGCCGCGGCCAGGGTCAGCTGGACGACCGGGTTGAGCATCTGGCTCATCAGCAGGATGCTGGAGCCCATCTCGTTCCCGGGGGGCATCTTGACCCAGTGCTTGCCGCCGAGCACCGCGGCCTCGGCCTCCCCGCCACCGAGGTAGACGTCGGCCCCGACCACCCGGATGCGCATCTTCTTGGTGTCCATCTCGCCGGTGAGGTCGACGGCGGTCTTGCCCGCGTCCTTCCAGTCGGCGTCACCGCTGCCGGCGGTGTGGGTGGAGCCGTCCGGGGCGACCATGGCGACCTTGCCGTTGCCGGCCTTCTGCATCACCAGCGCGGAGGCGGCCAGCGCGGCCTTCGGGTCCCCGGCCAGCGCCCCGGCGACGGCGTCGCCCGCGGCCTTGGTGTCACCGCCCTTGGTGTCGGCCACGCTCTTGCCGCTGCTGCCGCAGGCGGTCACGCCGCCCACCAGCACGGCGGCCGTGACAACGGCCGAAGCGAGACGCACAGCACGCATGGGAGTCCCCCCGTAAGATCCGAACGATCCGCTGAAGAGCCGATTTTCGGCTCCTGCTCAGGCGGACTCTAACGGATCGCCAGAACCGGCACGCGGGGGTGTCCGCGTGCCCGTCACTCCGTCGGGGAGGGCGTTCCGTCCCCCTCCCCGGGGGCGGAGACGTCCGTCGTGGTGACCACGGTTCCACCGGTCCCGCGGGCCGTCTCGCGCAACTGCAGCAGCCGGCTGCCGGGCCCGACCCACACGTCGAACCCGATCGTGGTCACACCGAGCCCGCGGTAGTAGGCGAGCACCCCGGCGAGCCGCTCGGCCGACAGGTTCCTGTCCGCGCCGAAGTAGTCGGCCACCGGCGCCGTGCCCTGGTAGTGCGCGACCGTCGTCCCGGCCAGTTGCTCGGCGCCGAGCGACCCGAGCGACCCGGCCTGGACCATCGTGTACGCCGTGCTGCCCGGGGCGCTGATCAGCCAGCTCGTCCAGCCGCCCGCGTACCCGCCCGGCGAGGCGTCCGCGCGCGGATCCAGTGACTCGACGCCCGCGCGGTCCGCGTGCTTGGCCGCGCCGCCCTCGTAGACGAGGTCGAACGCGCCGTCGCGGCCCGTCAGCCGCCCGGTGCCCAGCTCGTCCGTGACGCTCAGGTCGGTCTCGTCCCGGTCGCCCCAGACCAGCGTGCCGCTCGCGGTGCGGCGGCCGGCCGGGCCCTGCGTCACGACGTCGATCCTGGCCCCGCCGGCGTCGTCGAGCGCCTGGGCCGCCGCGAGCACCACCTGCCTGGGCGGCACCGCCGCCGCGACGTTGCCGGGGGTGCGGTTCCCGGGGACGGCCAGCAGGCTGCACCCGGTGGCGCCGCCGAGCAGGAACAGGACGGCCCCGACGGCGGCGAGGCGTTGGGCGGACGGCAGCACGGCACACTCCGGCGGTCGACACGAGTCGGTCACATGATCCGACCGGCCGAGCGTACGACGCGCCCCGCGACGCAACGACGGCGGGCCCGCACTCCCGAAGGAGTGCGGGCCCGCCGTGACGGACTGTTCCGGAGCGCTGGGGGCTCAGACCGCGGCACCGACCACGGGTCGGGATCCGCCGCTCAGCTCGCTCGCGCTCGCCCAGCCTCAGACCGCGGCCGGGTCCTCTTCGACGAGGAGGTTGCGGGTGCGGTTCGGGTCCACCAGGATGCCGGGGCCCATGGTGGTCGAGAACGCGGTCTTCTTGATGTAGCGGCCCTTGGCGGCGGACGGCTTGGCGCGGAGCACCTCGTCCAGCGCGGCGGCGTAGTTCTCGACCAGCTGCTCGTCGGTGAAGGAGGCCTTACCGATGATGAAGTGCAGGTTCGAGTGCTTGTCGACGCGGAACTCGATCTTGCCGCCCTTGATGTCGTTGACAGCCTTGGCGACGTCCGGGGTCACGGTGCCGGTCTTCGGGTTCGGCATCAGACCACGGGGACCGAGCACACGGCCCAGGCGGCCGACCTTGCCCATGAGGTCCGGGGTGGCGACGACGGCGTCGAAGTCCAGCTTGCCCTTCGCGACCTCGTCGATGAGCTCGTCGGCACCGACGATGTCGGCACCCGCAGCACGCGCGGCCTCGGCACGCTCGCCGGTCGCGAAGACCAGGACCCGAGCGGTCTTACCGGTGCCGTGCGGGAGGATCACGGTGCTGCGGACCATCTGGTCGGCCTTGCGCGGGTCGACACCCAGACGCATGGCGACCTCGACGGTGCCGTCGAACTTGGTGGTGCTGGTCGCCTTGGCGAGGCGGACGGCCTCGAGGGGGGCGTAAAGGCGCTCGCGGTCGACCTTGGCGTCCGCGGCCTTCAGAGCCTTGCTGCGCTTCACTGCTGCTCCTGAATGGTGATTGGAGTTGTGGTGTTCGACGGGCCTGCGCAGGCCCTACCACAGGGGGACGGCTGAGCCGGATGTGTCCCTGACGGGACGGGGAGGATCAGCCCTCGACGGTGATGCCCATCGACCGGGCGGTGCCGGCGATGATCTTCTCCGCCGCGTCCAGGTCGTTGGCGTTGAGGTCGGGCATCTTGGTCGTGGCGATCTCGCGGACCTGGGCGCTCGTGAGCTTGGCGACCTTGGTCTTGTGCGGCTCGCTGGAGCCCTTGTCGACACCGGCGGCCTTCAGGATGAGGCGCGCGGCCGGCGGCGTCTTCGTGATGAAGGTGAAGGTGCGGTCCTCGTAGACCGTGATCTCCACCGGCACGATCATGCCGCGCTGCGACTCGGTCGCAGCGTTGTAGGCCTTGCAGAACTCCATGATGTTGACGCCGTGCTGGCCCAGCGCGGGGCCGACCGGCGGAGCCGGGTTGGCCGCACCGGCGTTGATCTGGAGCTTGATAAGCCCCGTGACCTTCTTCTTCTTGGGAGGCATGTCTCTCCGGGTCCTTCCGAGAGGTGATTGCTGGTGCGTGCGGAACCGGGGCGACACCCGGTCGCCAGCACACACATCGGACCAGGCTAACGCGTTCGCGCCGCTGGACCAAAACGGATTCGGGGCGGGGCCGACGGCCCCGCCCCGAATCCGAAGACCGTACGACTAGTTCTTCTGGATCTGGTCGAAGGACAGCTCGACCGGGGTCTCCCGGCCGAAGATCTCGACCAGGCCCTTGACCTTCTTCGAGTCGGGGTTGATCTCGTTGATGGTCGCCTGGAGGGTCGCGAACGGGCCGTCGGTGACGGTGACCGAGTCGCCGACCTCGAAGTCCAGGACCTGGATCTCGCTCGGCTTGACCGGCGAGGGCTTGCCGGCCTCCTTGGCCGCCTGGCGCTCGACGTCCGGGGCGAGCATCTTGACGACCTCGTCCAGGGTCAGCGGGTACGGGTCGTAGGCGTTGCCCACGAAGCCGGTGACACCGGGGGTGTTGCGCACGACGCCCCAGGACTCGGGGGTGAGGTCCATGCGCACCAGGACGTAGCCGGGGAGCTTGTTCTGGCGGATGGTCTTGCGGTCGCCGTTCTTGATCTGGACGACCTCCTCCTGCGGCACCTCGGCCTGGAAGATGTACTCCTCGACGTTCAGCGAGACGGCGCGCTGCTCCAGGTTCTGCTTCACCCGGTTCTCGTAGCCGGCGTAGGTGTGGATCACGTACCACTCGCCGGGCATGAAGCGCAGGTCCTCGCGGAACTTGGCGACCGGGTCGACCTCGGCGGCCTCCTCGACCTCCTCGGCCTCGGCGGCGGGCTCCTCGGCCTCGGCGGCGGGCTCCTCGACGGTCTCCACGTGCAGCGCGGCCTCCTCGGCGGGCTCGCCGGCCTCGGCCTCGTCGAACGCCTCGACCTCGTCCTCGTCGCCGTCCACGGCGTCCACGATCTGCTCGGCGGACTCTGCGTCGTCAGCCAGCTCGGCCGCGTCCAGCTCGGCGGCGACATCCGCCTCGCGGACGGTCTCGTCGGCGTCGTACAGGGGGGACTCAGACACGGTGGCTGCTTCTTTCCTGGAGATGGTGAAGGTGGCGCGCTCCGCTACGGCCGCCCGCGCGCTCCGCTCGCGCGGGCGCCAGGTGGATGTCCGGAGACTTCAACAGTACCGAGTCAACGGTAGCGGCCGTGTACGTGCTGCGCAGACGACTCGACCCGGGCCGAAGGATCGGCCCGGGTCGGGAGACGTTTCGCGGGTGGTCGGGCGCGGTCAGCCGAAGACCAGCAGGCTGAGCTTGGAGAAGCCGTAGTCCAGACCGGCCACCAGGGCCATCATGACCACGACGAAGGTGACCACGACGGTGGTGTAGCTGGTGAGCTCGCCGCGGGTGGGCCAGACGACCTTGCGCAGCTCGGCGATGATCTGGCGGTAGAACAGGCCGATCCGGGCGAACAGGCCCTTCTTGGCCCGCTTGCCGGACTTGTCGCCCGAGCGCTTGGCGCGCTTGCGGTCGCGGCGCGAGAGCGCCTCGCCCTCGGCAGGGGTGTTCTCGCCAGCGCCGTCGGCACCCTCGGGGTTGCCGCTCTCAGGCGTTGCGGTGGAGCCCGTGGTCTCCGTCACTCGTCCTCACCTGAATCCGGGTCCTGCCGAGCATCACCTGCGCACCCGGTCGGGCACGTGCTAGCCGGCTAAAGCGGTGCTGATCGGTGCCCTCTCCGCATCAAGCCCGCTCGCTCTGTGGAGCGAACGGGCTGAATGCGGGTCAAGCAGCAGGGCAAGAGGGACTTGAACCCCCAACCGCCGGTTTTGGAGACCGGTGCTCTACCAATTGAGCTATTGCCCTACGGTGCCTCGCGGCTCCGGTAGCGACCAACCTACCGCATCTCCCGCCGCTGTCTGCACATGCGGTGAAAGCTCCGGTTGTTTTCGGTGGCCGTCGAGCAGTGAGTGTACGTGGTCCGGGGCCGTTTGGTCGAACCTCTTCTCGCCGGGGAACCGGTTGCCCGGACGGTGTCCGGCATGCCCGCCCGATCACCGTCCGATCATCGGCGGCCGCGATTCGGACGGGCCCGTACGGATGGTGAAACCGCGCTGCCCGGTCCGTCCCGGTTCTGCGACGATGCAGGCATGAGCGCTTCCACCCCGCAGCCCGACCCCTCCATCCGCCCCGCCGACCGCCGGGTCTCCGCCCGGATCGGCGCGATCGCCGAGTCCGCGACCCTCGCCGTGGACGCCAAGGCCAAGGCCCTCAAGGCGGCCGGCCGGCCGGTGATCGGCTTCGGCGCCGGCGAGCCCGACTTCCCCACCCCGGACTACATCGTCGAGGCGGCCGTCGAGGCCTGCCGCGACCCGAAGAACCACCGCTACACCCCGGCCGGCGGCCTGCCCGAGCTGAAGGACGCGATCGTCGCCAAGACCCTGCGCGACTCGGGCTACGCGGTGGACGCCTCGCAGGTGCTCGTGACCAACGGCGGCAAGCAGGCGATCTACGAGGCGTTCGCGGCGATCCTCGACCCGGGCGACGAGGTCATCATCCCGGCCCCGTACTGGACCACCTACCCGGAGTCGGTCCAGCTCGCGGGCGGTGTCCCGGTGGAGGTCGTCTCCGACGAGACCACGGGCTACAAGGTCTCGGTCGAGCAGCTGGAGGCCGCCCGCACCGAGAACACCAAGGTGGTGCTCTTCGTCTCGCCGTCCAACCCGACCGGCGCGGTGTACACCCGGGCCGAGGCCGAGGAGATCGGCCGCTGGGCGCTGGAGCACGGCCTGTGGGTGCTCACCGACGAGATCTACGAGCACCTCGTCTACGGCGACGCGACCTTCACCTCGCTGCCGGCCCTGCTGCCCGGCCTGGCCGACAAGTGCATCGTCGTCAACGGCGTCGCCAAGACCTACGCCATGACCGGCTGGCGGGTGGGCTGGGTGATCGGCCCGAAGGACGTCATCAAGGCCGCGACCAACCTGCAGTCGCACGCCACCTCGAACGTCTCCAACGTGGCCCAGCGCGCCGCGATCGCCGCCGTCAGCGGCGACCTCTCGGCCGTGCACGAGATGCGCACCGCGTTCGACCGCCGGCGCAAGACCATCGTGAAGATGCTCAACGAGATCGAGGGCGTCGTCTGCCCCGAGCCCGAGGGCGCGTTCTACGCCTACCCGTCCGTCAAGGGCGTGCTGGGCAAGGAGATCCGCGGCAAGCGCCCGCAGACCTCCAGCGAGCTGGCGAGCCTGATCCTGGACGAGGTCGAGGTCGCCGCCGTCCCCGGCGAGGCCTTCGGCACCCCCGGCTACCTGCGCTTCTCGTACGCGCTCGGCGACGCCGACCTGGTCGAGGGCATCGGCCGGATCCAGCAGCTGCTCGGCGAGGCCCGCGACTGACGCGCGGCTGACGCGCGGCTGACGGCCGCCTGAGGGCCGTCGTCGATCCGACGCGCCGGATTCACCGGCGGAACCGCCCTCCCTTCACCCCATCGGGGGATGAAGGGAGGGCGGTTCCCGTTCGGGGGCCCGATAGGGCAGTATCGGCCAATGGAACGCCTGTTGAATCCGCGAGACGTCAGGGACCTCCCGAAGGCCCACCTGCACCTGCACTTCACCGGCTCGATGCGTCCGGCCACCCTGCTGGAGCTGGCCGACAAGCACGGCGTCCGGCTGCCCGAGGCGCTCAGTTCCGGCGAGCCGCCCAAGCTGCGGGCGACCGACGAACGCGGCTGGTTCCGCTTCCAGCGCCTCTACGACACCGCGCGCTCGGTGCTCCGGGACGAGGACGACATCCGCCGGCTGGTCCTGGAGACCGCGCAGGACGAGCTGCGCGACGGCTCCCGCTGGCTGGAGATCCAGGTCGACCCGACCTCGTACGCCCCTCGGCTGGGCGGGCTGATCCCCGCGCTGGAACTGATCCTCGACGCCGTCGAGCAGGCCGCCTCGGCCACCGGCGTGGGCATCCGGGTGCTGGTCGCGGCGAACCGGATGAAGTCCCCCATGGACGCCCGGACGCTGGCCCGGCTCGCCGTCCGCTACACCGACCACGGCGTGGTCGGCTTCGGCCTCTCCAACGACGAGCGCCGCGGCCTCGCCCGGGACTTCGACCGGGCCTTCGCGATCGCCCGCCGGGGCGGGCTGCTGGCCGCACCGCACGGCGGCGAACTGGCCGGCCCGGGGTCCGTCCGGGACTGCCTGGACGACCTGGGCGCGGGCCGGATCGGCCACGGCGTGCGGGCGGCCGAGGACCCGCGGCTGATGGAGCGGCTGGCCACCCGGCAGGTCACCTGCGAGGTCTGCCCGTCGTCCAACGTCTCGCTGGGCGTCTACGAGCACCCGGAGGAGGTCCCGCTGCGGAAGCTGTTCGACGCCGGGGTGCCGCTCGCGCTCGGCGCCGACGACCCGCTGCTGTTCGGCAGCCGGCTGGCCGCCCAGTACGACCTGGCCCGTGACGTGCTGGGCTTCACCGACGCCGAGCTCGCCGAGCTGGCCCGCCAGTCGGTCCGCGGCTCGTGCGCGCCGGACGACGTCCGCAAGGAGCTCCTCGCGGACATCGACGCCTGGCTGGCCGACGGGCACGGCCCCGCGAACGCGTCCTAGGCCCGCCTCAGAGCCGCACGCCCACCATCACCGGCTCGTTGACGAGCTCCACCCCGAAGGCCGCCCGCACGCCGTCCCGGATCTCCCGGGCGAGTGCGAGCAGGTCCTCGGCGGTGGCGGAGCCGCGGTTGGTCAGGGCCAGGGTGTGCTTGGTGGAGAGCGTGGCCGGGCCGGTGCCGTAGCCCTTGCCGAAGCCCGCCTTGTCGATCAGCCAGGCGGCCGAGGTCTTGGTGCAGCCCTCCGGCGCCGGGTAGGCGGGGGCGTTCTCGGTGCCCGGGCGGGTGCGGAAGGACTCGTACTGTGCCGCCGTGAGCACCGGGTTGGTGAAGAAGGAGCCGGCCGACCAGGTGTCGTGGTCCGCCGGGTCCAGCACCATGCCCTTGCCGGCGCGCAGCCCGAGCACCGCGTCGTGGGCCTTCTCCAGCGGCACCCGCTCGCCCTGCTCGACGCCGAAGTGCTTCGCCACCTCGGCGTACTTGACCGGGCTGGAGAGCCCGTCGTGGTCCGCGAGGGCGAAGCGCACCCGCAGCACGACGTAGCGGTCCGGCTCGGCCTTGAAGCGGCTGTGCCGGTAGGAGAACCCGCACGCCCCGTTCGTCAGCGTGACGACCTCGTCGGCGGTGCGGTCGTACGCGACGACCTCGGTGATCGTCTGCGCGACCTCCTGGCCGTACGCGCCGACGTTCTGCACCGGCGTGGCGCCGGCCGAGCCGGGGATGCCGGCCAGGAACTCGATGCCCGCCAGGCCGTGGTCGAGGACGGTGCGCTCGACCGCCGCGGACCAGACCTCGCCGGCCGCGAGCTCCAGGACCGTCCCGTCCAGCGCGAAGCCGGTGGTGGCGATCCGCAGCACGGTGCCGGGGAATCCGGCGTCACCGATCACCAGGTTCGAGCCGCCGCCGATCACCAGCAGCGGCTCGCCCGCCGCGTCGGCCTCGCGGACGGCGGCGACGACCTCGTCGTCGGTGTGCGCGGTGACCAGCCTGCGGGCCGGCCCGCCGAGCCGGAGCGTGGTCAGCGGGGCAAGGGGGGCGTCGTTTTCTACCAGCACGCCCCCCAGCGTACGGGTGGAAGGAGCACCGCCCGGCACCCCTTCCACCCGGTACGGCGGCTAGCCGAGGCGGACGACGGCCCGGGACATGCCGAGGACCTTCTGGCCGCCGAAGGTGGCGACGAGGTCGACCTGGACCTTGCGGTCGTCCAGGAGCTTGGCGACCTTGCCGCAGACCTCGATCACCGAGCCGACGCCGTCGTTCGGGACGGGCACCGGGCGGGTGAAGCGCACGCCGTACTCGACCACGGCCGCCGGGTCGCCGACCCAGTCGGTGACCACCCGGATCGCCTCGGCCATGGTGAACATGCCGTGGGCGATGACGTCGGGCAGTCCGACCTCCAGGGCGAACTTCTCGTTCCAGTGGATCGGGTTGAAGTCGCCGGAGGCGCCCGCGTAGCGCACCAGGGTGTCGCGCGTCACGGGGAAGGACTGCGCCGGCAGCTCGGTGCCGACCTCGACCTCGTCGTAGCTGATCGCCATCGGGCTCACTCCCCCGCCTCGTCGGCGGCCCGGGCCACCAGGGTCATGACCGACGTCACCACGTGCTCGCCGGTCGCGTCCGTCACCTCGCCGCGGACGGTGAGCACGTCGTTGCCCGCGAGCGACTTGATGTTGTCGATGGTCACGTCGACCGACAGGCGGTCGCCGGCCCGCACCGGGCGGGTGTAGGTGAACTTCTGGTCGCCGTGCACCACCCGGGTGAAGTCCAGGCCCAGCTCCGGGTCCTCCACCACCTGGGCCGCGGCCCGGTAGGTGATCAGGAACGGGAAGGTCGGCGGGGCGATCACGTCGGGGTGGCCGAGCGACGTGGCCGCCTCGGGGTCGGTGTAGGCCGGGTTGTGGTCACCGACGGCGACGGCGAACTCACGGATCTTCTCGCGACCGACCTCGTAGGGCTCGGTCGGCGGATAGGTCCGCCCGATGAAGGAGGGATCGAGCGCCATGGCGGCAACTCCTCGAGGACGCGGTGGATACGAAGCGGGTGGGTACGAAAAAACTCCGGGCCGCAACCCAGTGAGGGATGCGGCCCGGAGTATGAGACCTGGATTCACACAGGCCCGATGCCCTGCGAGAGGGTCAGCGGGTCTCGCGGTGCGCGGTGTGCGAGTTGCAGCGGGGGCAGTGCTTCTTCATCTCAAGACGGTCCGGGTCGTTACGCCGGTTCTTCTTGGTGATGTAGTTCCGCTCCTTGCACTCCACGCAGGCCAGCGTGATCTTCGGGCGGACATCGGTGGCAGCCACGGGAGTGCCTTCCTTGGACAACGAATAAGAACACAACAAGAGTAGCCGACCGGGAGTGCGATCTCCCGACCGACTACGCGGGGTAGCGGTGACCGGACTTGAACCGGTGACACAGCGATTATGAGCCGCTTGCTCTACCAACTGAGCTACACCGCCACAGTGATCCGCAGCACAGCCGGAGCTGACTGCTTTTCACCAGAGCCCCCATGCGGAATCGAACCGCAGACCTTCTCCTTACCATGGAGACGCTCTACCGACTGAGCTATAGGGGCGAACGAGGAAGAGATTACACGTTCCGCGCCCAGAGGTGAAATCCGTATCCGGCCGCGTAGACCGCAGGTGGGCGAGGTGCACGGACGAGCGATCCAAGGCACGGCGTTCGAGCGGCCTGCGAGCCGCACGGCCCGAGCCGATACGACTATTGCCCGCCTCCCGGCGCCCCGCCCCCCGGCCCCATAGGCTCGACCCTCATTGATCGGGACGGCCTGCCACCCGACGGGCCAGCGCGAGAAGGAGCCGGCGATGGACAGCGCAGCCGCCGACGGGCCGCACCAGGGGCCCGGCCCGGCGGCCAACCCGCTCGGGCACGGCCCGGTCCTCCTGCTCACCGGCGCCCGGCTGGCCGACGGGCGGGTGGTGGACGTCCGGATCAGCGGCGACCGGATCCAGGCCGTCGGCACCGTCGGCAGCCTCGGCCCGCTGCCCGCCATGCCGGGCACGCCCACCGTCACGACCGGCGCCAGGATCGACCTCAAGGGCTACCTGCTGCTGCCCGCCCCGGTCGAGGCGCACGCCCACTACGACGTCGCCTTCTCCGCCGCGCTGACCACCCCGCCGCCGGAGACGCCCGCCGACCTCACCCGGCGGGTCACCGAGGCAGCGCTCACCTCGCTCGGCTACGGCGCCACCGCCCAGCGCACCCACGTCCGGATCGGCGACGTGCACGGGCTGGGCCGCCTGGAGGCGGTGCTCACCGCCCGGCAGGCGCTGCGCGGGCTGGCCGAGCTCCAGGCGGTGGCGATGCCCCGGCTGCTGACCGGCCGGGCCGGGGCGGACGGCCGGGCGCAGCTGCGCGACGCGCTCAAGCTGGGCGCCACCGCGGCCGGCGGCTGCCCCGAGCTGGACCCGGACCCGGCCGAGTACGTGCAGGTGCTGCTGGAGGCCGCCCGCGAGGCGGACTGCCCGGTGGACCTGCACACCACCGCCGCCGATCCGGCCCAACTCGCCCGACTGGTCGGCGCCTTGGCCCCGCTCCAGCCGCGCGTGACGCTCGGCCCGTGCGGGTCGCTGGCCCGCGGCGCGGCGACGGTGCTGGCCACCGCCGGGGTGCGGGTGGTGTGCCTGCCGCAGAACGGCGGCTGCTCCGGGCTCGAAGGTCCGCCGGCGGGACTGCGACCGGGCCTGCTCAGGGAGTTGACGGAAGCCCGGGTCCAGCTGTCGGCGGGCAGCGGGACGCTGCGGGACCAGTCGAACCCGGTCGGCCGGGCGGATCCGCTGGAGGCCGCGTACCTGCTGGCGGCCAGCGGGGCGCTGGGACCGGACGAGGCGTACGACGCGGTGGCGAACCGGGCGAGGGCGGCGCTCGGACTGGCGCCGGTGCGGGTGGACGCCGGGTTCCCGGCGGAGCTCCTCGCGGTGCGCGGGGACAGCCTGGCCGGGGCGCTCGCGGGCGGGCACAGCCGCCTGGTGGTGCACAGCGGACGGGTGGTCAGCCGGACCAGCGCCGTGCGGGAGTTCGCGGACACCGTGGCGCTCGCGCTGCCGCGGCAGTCGGGGAGCAGCGGCGGGAGCTGAGCCCGTCGGGAACGGGCGTAGGGGCGCGCAAATGGACAGTTGCGCGCCCCTCCCCCACCTGCTGGCCGCCTTGCGGCGGCGGTGAGCGGGCCCCGGCCTCCCCCACATCGGAGCCGGCGCCCGCTCGGACAGCACTGACGCTACGCCCGCGGACGACCGCTCCCGACCGGCCTTGACGCCCTCCTGTCGGTGAACCGGCGCCTCTTGACGGACCTTTGACGGCGCGGCCGCCACGCCCGGTCCGGGCCTGTCCCGTCAGGGCCCGTCCGGTCAGGGCTCGTAGCGGTATCCGATGCCCGGTTCGGTGATCAGGTGCCGCGGCCGGGCCGGGTCCCGCTCCAGCTTGCGGCGCAGTCCGGCCAGGTAGACCCGCAGGTAGTTGCCGCGCTCCTCCTGGGCCGGCCCCCACACCTCGCGCAGGATCTGCCGGCCGGGCACGAGCCGGCCCGGGTTGGCGAGCAGCAGGGCGAGGATGCGCCACTCCGTCGGGGTGAGCCGCACCGGGCCGGACGGCCCGGTGACGGTGGTGGCGGCGAGGTCCACGGTGTGGTCGCCGATGACCGGTTGGAGCAGCGGGAGCCCGCCCGGGGGCCGGCGCAGCACCGCGCGCAGCCGGGCCAGCAGTTCCTCCATCTGGAAGGGCTTGGTGAGGTAGTCGTCGGCTCCGGCGTCCAGGGCGCCGACCTTGTCGGCGGCGCCGGAGCGGCCGGAGAGCACGATGATCGGCATCGCGCTGCGGCTGCGCAGGCCGCGCAGGACGTCCATGCCGTCGACGTCCGGCAGGCCGAGGTCGAGCAGGACGGCGTCCGGGCTGGTGTGCGCGGCGCGGTCGAGCGCCTCACCGCCGCTGGCGGCCGTCCGGACGGCGTAGTGCCGGGCGCTCAGGTTGATCCTCAACGTCCGCAGTAGAGCGGGTTCGTCGTCGACGATCAGGATCTCACTCATGCGGCCGCCTCGCTTCGCTCGGCGGTCGCTTCGCGGAACACGCACCCACCGATGATTCGTTCGCTTCGCTCACTCATGTGCGGGCTCCTCCCGAGTGGCGGCTGCGGGCAGGGTGAGCAGCATCGTGGTGCCGCCCCCCGGGGTGTCCTCGACCTCCAGGCTGCCGCCCATGGCCTCGGCGAGGCCGCGCGAGAGGGCGAGGCCGAGGCCGACGCCGGTCGTGTTGTCGGTGTCGCCGAGGCGCTGGAACGGCAGGAAGACCCGGTCGCGGTCCTCCGGGGCGATGCCGGGGCCGCGGTCGATCACCCGGATCTCGACCTGGTCGGCGTGGTGACTGGCGGTGACCAGGACGGGCGCGCCGGGCGCGTTGTGCCGCAGCGCGTTGGTGATCACGTTCGCGAGGACGCGCTCCAGCAGCGGTGGGTCGGCGAGCACCGGCGGGGCGGTGTCGAGGTCGAGCGGCTGGACCGGTGCGTACGGGTCGGGGAGGCTGTCCAGCGCCCGGGGCAGGATCTCGTCGAGGTGGGTCTCGGCGAGGTGCAGGGTGAGGGCCCCGGCTTGGAGGCGGCTCATGTCGAGCAGGTTGTCGACCAGGCGGGTGAGCTTGACCAGCGACTCGTCGGCGGTGGCGAGGAGTTCGGCCTGGTCCTCGGGCGAGAACTCGACGTCGGGGCTGCGCAGCGAGCCGACCGAGGCGAGCGCGGCGGCCAGCGGAGTGCGCAGGTCGTGGCTGACGGCGGCGAGCAGGGCGGTGCGCATCCGGTCGGCGGCCTTGATCGGCTCGACCTCCGCGGCGACGACGGCCAGCCGGTCTCTCTCCAGGGCGGCGCCGACGTGGGCGGCGAAGGCGGTGAGGACGCGCTGGTCGGCGGCGGGCAGCCGGCGGCCGGTGAGCACCAGGACGGCGTCGGTGCCGACCGGCACCTCGGTGGTCTCCCCGCCGAGGTCGCCCGGGTGTTCCGCCTCGGAGTGGGCCAGCACCTCGCCGCGGGTGCGGGAGAGCAGGGTGACGGCGTTCATGCCGAAGGCCGTCCGGGACTTCTCCAGCAGCGCGGGCAGCGCGTCGGCACCGCGCAGCACGCTGCCCGCCAGGGTGGAGAGGGTCTCGGCCTCGGCGGTCGCGCGGGCGGCCCGGCTGGTGAGCCGGCCGGCGTGGTCGACGACGGTGGAGACGGCGAGCGCGACGGCGGCGAAGACCACCAGGGCGACGATGTTGTTCGTCTCGGTGATGGTCAGGGTGTGGACGGGCGGGATGAAGAAGTAGTTGAGCAGCAGCGAGGCGATGACGGCGGCCAGCAGTGCGGAGGTGGCGCCGCCGAGCAGGGCGACGATGACCACACCGAGCTGGAAGATCAGCGCGTCGGTGGTGAGGTTCACGCTGTGGTGTGCCTGGGAGAGGACACCGGTCAGGATCCACGGCACCACGAAGCCGGCCGCGTAGCCGGCGACGGTGCGGCGCCTGGAGTGGCGCCGGCCGAGCGAGGGAAGCTTGCCGCGGCGGGTGAACTCGTGGGTGACCATGTGGACGTCGATGTCCTCGGAGGCGTCCACGGTAGTCTCGCCGATGCCGGGGCCGGTGAGGAAGCGGCTGATCCGGCCGCGGCGGCTGGTGCCGAGGACCAGCTGGGTGGCGTCGTGGGCGCGGGCGAAGGCCAGCAGCGCGGTGGGGATGTCGTCGCCGACCACCACGTGGTAGCTGCCGCCGAGGGTCTCGACGAGCTGCCGCTGCTGGGCGAGCGCGCCGGAGGAGGCGCCGGCCAGGCCGTCGCTCCTGGTCACGTGGACGGCCAGGAGGTCGCCGCCGGCGGTGCGGTCGGCGATCCGGGCGGCGCGGCGGATGATCGTCTCGCCCTCGGGGCCGCCGGTGAGGGCGACCACGACGCGTTCGCGGGTCTCCCAGACGCGGTCGATGTTGTGGTCGGCCCGGTAGTCGCGCAGGCCCTCGTCGACCCGCCCGGCGACCCACAGCAGGGCGAGTTCGCGCAGGGCGGTGAGGTTGCCGACCCGGAAGTAGTTGGAGAGCGCGGCGTCCACCTTCTCCGCCTTGTAGACGTTGCCGTGGGCCATGCGGCGGCGCAGCGCCTGCGGGGCCATGTCGACGAGTTCGATCTGGTCGGCCCGGCGGACCACCTCGTCCGGGACGGTCTCGCGCTGCGGGATGCCGGTGATCTTCTGGACGACGTCGTTCAGCGATTCCAGGTGCTGGATGTTGACGGTGCTGATGACGTCGATGCCGGCGGCGAGCAGGTCCTCGACGTCCTGCCAGCGCTTGGCGTTGCGGCCGCCGGGGATGTTGGTGTGCGCGAGCTCGTCGACGAGGACGACGGACGGGCGGCGGGCGAGCACGCCGTCGAGGTCCATCTCCTCGAACTCGACCTCCCGGTAGGAGCGCCGGACCCGCGGCAGGACTTCGAGTCCGTCGAGCATGCCCTCGGTGTGCCGGCGCCCGTGGCACTCGATGTACCCGACCACGACGTCGGCCCCGCGCTCCTGTCTGCGCCGCGCCTCGTCCAGCATCCGGTAGGTCTTGCCGACCCCGGGGGCGGAACCCAGGTACACCCGCAGCCGGCCGCTGCGGGGACCGGTGCCGGGCGTGAGGTCGCGGGCCATGGGCGCTGCTCTTTCGTCTCCTGCGGGGCGGCCTGCCGGGGCGGCCCCGCACCGGGTCGGGATGTACGGCGGCCGACCCGGGCGGGGGGTTGGTGCCCCGCCCGGGTCGGCCCGTTTCACAGCTCCAGCCGTAGGGCTGTCACTTCTGTTCCGCCAGTGCCTCGTTGAGGAGGACGACGTTCACGCCCTCCTGGCCGAGGAAGCCGAGCGAACGGCCTTCGGTGTACTTGTCGACCAGCTTGGCGACCGTCTCCGCCGGGAGGTTGCGCGTCCTGGCGACCCGGTTGACCTGCTCCTTGGCGTAGGCCACCGAGATGTGCGGGTCGAGGCTGGAACCGGAGGCGGTCAGCGCGTCGGCCGGGACGCTCGCCGGGTCGACGCCGTCGAACTCGGCGGCGGCGGCGCGGCGGTCGTTGACGGCCTTGAGCAGGTCGTCGCTGTTCGGGCCCTGGTTGGAGGCGCCCGAGTTGTCGCCGGCGTAGTTGTTGGCGGAGGGGCGGGGCTGGAACCACTTCGGGTCCGGCTTGGCCTCTTCCTTCGGGTCGTCCGGGTTGGCCTTGGGCAGGTTGTAGTTCTGGCCGAGCAGGCTCGAACCGACCGGGTTGCCGTCGGACTTCACGATCGAGCCGTTGGCCTTCTCGCTGAACCCGACCTGGCTGATGCCGGTGACCAGCAGCGGGTACGCGATCCCGAGGATCACCGTCAGGACCAGCAGCATCCGCAGCGCGGTGAAGTGGGTGCGGACGGTCGTCGGCAGGGGCTTGGACATGATGCTTCTTTCCTTTCCCTGCGTCAGCTGAGGCCGGGGATGAACTGGACGATCAGGTCGATCAGCTTGATGCCGACGAACGGCACGATCAGTCCGCCGACGCCGTAGACCCCGATGTTGCGGGCCAGCAGGGAGCTCGCGTCGGAAGGACGGTAACGGACGCCGCGCAGGGCGAGCGGGATGAGGCCGATGATGACCAGGGCGTTGAAGATGATCGCCGAGGTGATCGCGGACTGCGGGCTGTGCAGGCCCATGATGTTGAGGTGGCGCAGGCCCGGGTACACGCCGGCGAACATCGCGGGGATGATCGCGAAGTACTTGGCCACGTCGTTCGAGATCGAGAACGTGGTCAGCGCACCGCGGGTGATGAGCAGCTGCTTGCCGATCTCGACGATCTCGATCAGCTTGGTCGGGTTGGAGTCGAGGTCGACCATGTTGCCGGCCTCCTTGGCCGCCATGGTCCCGGTGTTCATCGCGACGCCGACGTCGGCCTGGGCGAGCGCCGGGGCGTCGTTGGTGCCGTCGCCGGTCATCGCGACCAGCTTGCCGCCCTCCTGCTCCTTCTTGATGAGGGCCATCTTGTCCTCGGGCGTGGCCTCGGCGAGGAAGTCGTCCACGCCGGCCTCCTCCGCGATCGCCTTGGCGGTCAGCGGGTTGTCGCCCGTGATCATGACGGTCTTGATGCCCATCCGGCGCAGCTCGTCGAAGCGCTCCCGCATGCCCTCCTTGACGACGTCCTTGAGGTGGATGACCCCGAGGACGCGGGCGGGCTCGGCCCCGACCTTGGCCGCGACCACCAGCGGGGTGCCACCGGCGGCGGAGATGCCGTCCACCAGGGTGGCGACCTCGCTGCCGACCGAACCGCCGTTCTCGTTCACCCAGGTGGTGACGGCGCCGGCCGCGCCCTTGCGGACCTGGTGGACGCCCGCGGGTTCGTCCAGGTCCACGCCCGACATGCGGGTCTGGGCGGTGAACGGGACCCAGGTGGCGTGCGTCAGCTCGCCCTGGGCGCGGGCCCGCAGGCCGTACTCGGTCTTGGCGAGGACGACGATCGAGCGGCCCTCGGGGGTCTCGTCCGCGAGGGAGGACAGCTGCGCGGCGCCGGCCAGCTCGTCGGTCTCCACGCCCGGGGCGGGCAGGAACTCGGCGGCCTGGCGGTTGCCCAGGGTGATGGTGCCGGTCTTGTCGAGCAGCAGGGTGTTGACGTCGCCGGCGGCCTCGACGGCGCGCCCGGACATCGCCAGCACGTTGCGCTGCACAAGGCGGTCCATGCCCGCGATGCCGATCGCGGACAGCAGCGCGCCGATGGTGGTCGGGATGAGCGCCACGATCAGGGCGACCAGGACGATCATCGACTGCGGGGCGCCCGCGAACGTCGCCATCGGCTGGAGCGTGACGACCGCGACCAGGAAGACGATGGTCAGCGAGGCCAGCAGGATGTTGAGCGCGATCTCGTTCGGCGTCTTCTGCCGGGCGGCGCCCTCGACGAGGGCGATCATCCGGTCGATGAACGACTTGCCGGGCTCGGAGGCGATCTTCACCACGATCCGGTCGGACAGCACCTTCGTGCCGCCGGTCACCGCGGAGCGGTCGCCCCCGGACTCGCGGATGACCGGCGCGGACTCACCGGTGATCGCCGACTCGTCGACGCTCGCGACACCCTCGACGACGTCGCCGTCACCCGGGATGACCTGCCCGGCCTCGACCACCACGTGGTCACCGAGGCGCAGGGCCGTCCCCGGCACCTCTTCCTCGTCCTGGGTGGCCGGCCAGTCGGTGAGCCGCCGGGCCACGCTCTCGGTCTTGGTCTTGCGCAGGGTGTCGGCCTGGGCCTTGCCGCGGCCCTCGGCGACGGCCTCCGCCAGGTTGGCGAAGATCGTGGTGAGCCAGAGCCAGACCGTGATCGACCAGGCGAACACCGACGGGCTGGCGATCGCGGAGACGGTGGTGACCACCGAGCCGACCTCGACCACGAACATGACCGGGTTCTTGACCATCACCCGGGGGTCAAGCTTCTTCACCGCGTCCGGCAGCGAGGTGAGCAGCAGCTTCGGGTCGAGCAACCCGCTGGAGACTCTGTGCGAACCGGCGGCGGCGGCCTCGGCCTGGTCGGCCGGTGCGGGAGTGAGCGTAGGGGTGGACATCAGGAGAGACCTTCCGCGATCGGCCCGAGAGCCAGGGCCGGGAAGTAGGTGAGGCCGACGACGATCAGGATCACGCCGGACAGCAGACCCACGAAGAGCGGCTTGTGCGTGGGCAGGGTGCCCGGGGTGGCGGGGACGGGCTGCTGCTGTGCGAGCGAGCCGGCCAGCGCCATGACGAAGACGATCGGCAGGAAGCGGCCGAAGACCATCGCCAGGCCGAGCGCGGTGTCGTACCAGTCGGTGTTGACGGTGATGCCGCCGAAGGCCGAGCCGTTGTTGTTGGCGGCCGAGGTGAACGCGTACAGCACCTCGGAGAAGCCGTGGGCGCCCGAGTTGAGCATCCCGGCGCGCTCGCCCGGCAGGGCCATCGCCACACCGGTGCCGACCAGCACGATGGTCGGGGTGGTCAGGATGTACAGCGAGGCGAACTTCATCTCCCGGCCGCCGAGCTTCTTGCCCAGGTACTCGGGGGTGCGCCCGACCATCAGGCCGGCGACGAAGACCGCGACCACGGCGAGGATCAGCATGCCGTACATGCCCGAACCGGTACCGCCGGGCGCGATCTCGCCCAGCATCATGTTGAAGATCGCCAGACCGCCGCCGAACGGCGTGAACGAGTCGTGGAAGGAGTTGACCGCACCGGTGGACGTCAGCGTCGTCGAGGCCGCGAACAGCGAGCTGGCGGCGACGCCGAAGCGCTGCTCCTTGCCCTCCATCGCGGCGCCGGCGGCCTGCAGGGCCGTGCCGTGGTGCTGGGACTCCGCGAACGTCATGAGCGCGGCCGAGGCGACCCAGAAGATGGTCATCACGGCGACGATCGCGTAGCCCTGGCGGTTGTCGCCGACCATCTTGCCGAAGGTGCGCGGCAGGGCGAAGGCGATCACCAGGAGCAGGAAGATCTCGATCAGGTTCGAGAAGCCGGTCGGGTTCTCGAACGGGTGCGCCGAGTTGGCGTTGAAGAACCCGCCGCCGTTGGTCCCGAGGAGCTTGATGACCTCCTGGGAGGCCACCGGGCCGCCGGGGATCTTCTGGACCTCGCCGGACAGGGTGTGCACGTCGGTGAAGCCGTGGAAGTTCTGGATCACGCCGCTGGCGGCCAGCACCAGGGCGAAGAGGATCGAGATCGGCAGCAGCAGCCGCAGCGAGATCCGGGTGAGGTCCACCCAGAAGTTGCCGACGCGGTCGGTGCGGTTGCGCGTGAAGCCCCGGATCAGCGCCGACATGACCGCGATGCCGACGGCCGCGGAGACGAAGTTCTGCACCGCCAGACCCGCCATCTGCACCAGGTGGCCCATCGCGGACTCGCCGGCGTAGGACTGCCAGTTGGTGTTGGTGACGAACGAGATCGCGGTGTTCCAGGCCTGGTGGCCCTCCATCTGCGGAACGCCCAGGTTCAGCAGGAGGAAGGTCTGCAGCCGGATCAGGGCGTAGAGGAAGAGGACGGAGACGGCCGAGAAGGCGAGCACCGAGCGGAGGTAGACCGGCCAGCGCTGGTCGGCGTCGCCGTCCACGCCGACCACCTTGTAGATGCCGCGCTCGACTCTGAGGTGTTTGGCCGAGGTCAGGAGCTTGGCGATGTAGTCGCCGAGGGGCCGGTAGCACAGGGCCAGCGCGCCGACCAGGGCGAGGGCCTGCAGCCAGCCCGCGAGAGTGGATCCCATGTCAGAACTTCTCCGGGAAGATCAGCGCGACGACGAGGTAGCCGACGAGCGCGACGGCCACGATCAGACCTGCGAGGTTCTCGGCGCTCACAGCTTCTCCACCCCCCGCGCGATCAGGGCGATGACGGCGAACACGGCGACCGTGACACCGACGTAGATGAGGTCGGACATGGGCTCCACCAGCGTGGTTCGGGAGACTGCCGCGCCCGGCCGGGGGGCCTCTCGCGGCACCGGCGGAAGACCGGCTGAAGCAGCAAACCAGCCGTCAGAGGCGCGTTACGAGGTCCCTGACGCCCTCCATACGGGTGAACGAGGGACGTTGACGCGACCTTGACGCGGACGGGTGACGGGAACGCGGAACGGTCCCGGTCGGCGTTCGCCGTCCAGGACCGTTCGTATCCACATGTGCAGGTCGGGTGTGTGGGCGGACGGCCGCCGGTCACATCCTCATGCGCAGGCGGCACACCACCGCGTCGGTGCTCCGGCGCAGGGCGCGGTCGATCACGGCGCCCCGCCGGTTCTGCAGCGCCCGCTGGTACCAGTGGGCCGGCTCCACCTCGGGGATCAGCACGGTCAGGCGGTCGTACGCGTGCTCCTCCCCCAGCCTGTTGACGAACTCCGCGATCGGCCGGCCCAGCCGGCGGTGGCCGTCCGGGATCTCCACCAGGGGCACGCCCGGCTGCCACAGCTCCCAGTCCCGGCGCAGCGCCTCGGCCTCGGCGGGCTCGTGGACGACGGTCACGGCCAGCACCTCGTCGCCGAGCGACAGGGCCGCCGACAGGCCGTCCCGGGTGAGCCTGGTGATCGCCGTCACCGGGACGACGACCAGGCTGCGCCGACGGACCACCGCGCCGGGCACCCGGCCCAGCTCCAGGCGTTCGCCGATCCGCTCGTAGCCGCGGTGGACGAGCTCGAAGAGCAGCACCAGCAGCGGCAGCGCCACCACGATGCCCCAGGCGCCCTCGGTGAACTTGGTGCCGGTCACGACGAGCGCCGCGACCCCGGTGAGCAGGGCGCCGAAGCCGTTCAGCGCGGCCTTCCAGCGCCAGCCGGCGGGCCGGTGCAGGTACCAGTGCCGGACCATACCGACCTGGCAGACGGTGAAGCCGACGAACACGCCGATGGAGAACAGCGGCACCAGGCCGTTGACGTCGCCGCCGGAGCCGACCAGCAGCGCCGCCGAGACGGCCGCGAGGAAGAGGACGCCGTGCCGGTGCACCTGCCGGTCCGCGCGCAGCGCGAACACGTGCGGCAGGTGGTTGTCCCGGGCGAGCAGGTGGAGCAGGACCGGCAGGCCACCGAAGGAGGTGTTGGCGGCCAGGCCGAGCAGAACCACGGTGGAGGACTGGACGACGTAGAACGCGGCGCCGTGCCCGAGCGAGGCGTCGGCCAGCTGGGCGAGCACGGTGACGCCGTCGACCGGCTGGAGGTGGAAGCGGCCGATCAGCACGGCCAGTCCGATCAGCATCACGCCGAGCAGTGCGCCCAGCGCGACCTCGGTGTTCTGGGCGCGCCCGACCCGCGGCGTGCGGAAGGAGGGGACGGCGTTGGCCACCGCCTCGACGCCGGTCAGCGCCGAGCAGCCGGCGGCGAAGGTCTTCAGCAGGAGCAGCGCGCCGACGGTGGTGGCGTTCTCGGCCAGCCCGGAGGCGTGGCCGGCGGCGGCCGCGGTGCCGGCGGGGGCGTCCCGGAACAGGCCGACCACGATGATCGCCATGATCGAGAAGACGAAGACGGCGGTCGGCGCGATGAACCAGCGGGCCGACTCGGCGATGCCGCGCAGGTTCACGGCCGTCACCAGGACCAGCACGCCGAGGCAGAGCCACATCCGTTCGTCGTACAGGCTCGGCACGGCCGAGGTGAGCGCGGCCACGCCGGCCGTCACCGACACCGCGACGTTCAGGACGTAGTCGATGACCAGCGAGGCCGCCGCGGTGAGCGCCGTCCGGCGGCCGAGGTGCTCCTTGGCGACCGCGTACGACCCGCCGCCGTCCGGGAACGCGGCGATCACCTGCCGGTAGGAGGCCACCAGCACGGCCAGCAGGACGGCGATCGCCACCGTGACGGGGAGCGTGAAGCCCAGCCCGTACGCCCCGGCCGCGGCGAGCACCAGGACGATCGACTCCGGCCCGTACGCCACCGAGGCCATGGCGTCCAGCGAGAGGGCGGCCAGCCCGCCGAGCGCCGTGAGGCGGTGCCGTTCGTCACCCGCGCCGACGTCCGGCGGCTGGGGGTCGGCCTCGACGGCCGGGGTGGAGATGGCGCTGGACATCGACGGGGCCTCCGCGGTCGGTAGTTGATCCGATCCTGCGGGTCACGGCCCCGGCGGCACTCCGGCCCGTACGCGATCCTGACGCGGCCGGGAACGCCTTTTACGCCTTGCTGACGCCGCGCACGGAGGCACGACGGGGCCGCGGCGGGCGCACGGGGGAGGTCTGGACGGGGGTGGGTGGGCCACGTCACGGCGGTCGCCGCTTGGGAAGACGGGAAGGACTCCCACCCCCGCGGCCCCACTCTGCTGCCTGACTCCTGTAATTGCAAGCAATGTGCAATAAGTCGCCGGCCGGCTCCATGGGAGGCGGCGCGGGAGGAGCGCGGGAGGAGGGCGGGGAAACGAAAACAGCCCCTGATCCGCGTTTCCGCAGATCAGGGGCTGTTTTCTATCCTGTGGCTGGTGCAGGGTTCGAACCTGCGTAGCTTGCGCGACAGATTTACAGTCTGCTCCCTTTGGCCGCTCGGGCAACCAGCCAGGATTGGTGTCTCCCGGGGTCTTGCCCCGTTCGACTCCGTAAACGATACCCGATGCCAGGGGGTGCTTCGCCACTCGATTGGTCACGCGATGATCAAGGCTTTCGGCGTGGCTGTCGGGGGCGGTGGCGGGGCGGCGCTGGATAGGCTGGGGCGGCGGGCGCCCGGTGCGGCGCGCCGTGCCAGTGAAGCCAGAGCATCAAGGAGACCAACACCCATGGCCGACTCCAGTTTCGACATCGTCTCGAAGGTCGAGTGGCAGGAGGTCGACAACGCGATCAACCAGACCTCCCGCGAGATCGCCACCCGCTTCGACTTCAAGAACGTCGGCGCCGAGATCAGCCGCTCCGGCGAGAAGATCGAGATGAAGGCCAACGGCGAGGAGCGCGTCCGGGCCATCCTCGATGTGCTGCAGACGAAGTTCGTCAAGCGCGGCCTGTCGCTGAAGGCCCTGGACGCCGCCGAGCCGCAGCTGTCCGGCAAGGAGTACAAGATCTTCGCGAACGTGAAGGAGGGCATCACCACCGACGATGCCAAGAAGGTCGCGAAGATCATCCGGGACGAGGGCCCCAAGGGCGTCAAGGCCCAGGTCCAGGGTGACGAACTGCGCGTCAGCTCCAAGAGCCGCGACGACCTCCAGGCCGTCCAGGCCCTCCTCAAGGGCAAGGACCTGGACTTCGCGCTCCAGTTCGTGAACTACCGCTGACGCCTCCCGGCCGGTCCCCGGCGGCGACGACGAAGGCCTCGGTCCTGGGTGCGGGACCGGGGCCTTCGTCGTCGGGCCGTGGGGTGCGGCCGGTGGGGTCAGCCGGCGCTGGGGTGGGGGTGGACGGCGGTGCGGGCCGCCGTGGCGTCGGCCAGCGCCTGGGCCTGCGCCTTGAGGGACGCCAGGCGCTCGTTCACATCCGTGGACGGGAGCTTCGGTGGGGCCGGCGGGGTCACCGAGGGCGCGGGCACCGGCAGCGACGGGGGCGCCGGCAGCGAACCGAGCAGGCCGGACAGCGTGTTCAGCACGGTCGTCAGCAGCTGGCCCACGACGTCGAGGCCGGGGACGGAGGAGGTCACGCTCGACAGCAGGCCGGTGACCGTCTTGATGATGTCGCCGAGGGTGCCGGACGGGTCGGGGGTGGCGGGGAGGGCCGGGAGACCCGGGGCCGCGGGGGCCGGGACGGCCGGCAGGGTGGGGACCGCCGGGGCCGGGACGCTCGGCACGGGGACGCTCGGGAGCGGGTCGGCGAGCGGGGCCGAGACGACGGGGGTTCGGGGGGCCGCGGAGCCGTTGCCCGCGGTGATGGCGGATGCCGAGGCGACCGGCGTCAGCGCGAGGGCTGCGGTCAGCGCGGCGGCCATCCAGGTGGCACGCATGGGTACTGCTTCCTCTCGATGCGAGTGGGGCGAGATCGCCTGACTCACACCGTGGGGCAGCCACCCGGACGCAGCCACCGCACGTACGCCGAACGGTGGCGCGGCGGCCCGCGCGCCCGGCGCGGCTCAACCGGCCGTCGCCGCCCAGCCGTCGGTGCTGCGGTGGGCGCCGAGGCCGACCGCCTCGAACTCGTCCGCCCGCCCCTCCCCCACCCGGGCGCCCAGCTGTCGCAGGACGCGGGAGATCGGGCTGCCGTCGGGCGCGAAGGGTTCGAACGCACTACTGAGCGGGCCGAGTTCGAGCCGACCGTCGGACCACACGGCGGCGCGCTGGGTGCCGGTGCCGCCGAAGAAGTCGGCCTCGACGCAGGCGACCGGGCCGGCCTTGGACCAGGCCGCGAGCCTCAGTTCGAAGCCGTCCGGGTGCCAGGCGAAACCGGCGCCACCGTCGGACTTGCGCTCGTCGCCGTCGGCCCGGAAGGCGGCCAGGAACGCGGGCGTGGCCGGGATCAGGGCCAGCCCCTGTGCGAGCGGCGCCACGCGGGCGGACGGCACCTCGGCCGCCGCGACCGTCAGCAGCTCCAACGTGCCGATCAGCGCTCGGAGTTCATACGACATGCCGGACATCGTGTCCCACGGCACCGACAACCGGCCCGGAATTTACGATTCCGTGCCATCCGGAGTCCACACGGCCGCCCGAACTCTCGCACTCGCAGCGCGCGTTCGGGCACTCGCACCGCGCACCGGCAGGCCGCGGGCCGATGCGCGGTCACCCGGGCGGGCGCGCGCCGCATGCGGCGCTGCGGGCAGACGGGTGAACTGGCCGGGTACGGCCCGCCCCCAAGCCCGCCCCGCCGCCCGCCCCGCAGCCCGTACCGGACGAGGCCCCGTACCGGACGAGGACCCGCCCCGGAGGAGGACCCGGATGAGTTCCACGGACGCGCCCCCACCCCGCCCGGACGGCCCGCAGGCCGGCCCCGCCACCCGGGAGCGCGGCGGAGCGGTGGCCGCACGGGTGGCCACCGCACCGCGGATGTCCTGGCTGACGCTCGCCCTGATGACCACCAGCTCGGTGGCCAGCCTGCGGTCCGCCCCGACCATGGCGGTCTACGGCCTGGCCTGCGTCTTCCTCTACCTCGTCCCGGCGCTCGTGTTCCTGCTGCCGACCGCACTGGTCTCCGCCGAGCTCGCGTCCGGCTGGGACGGCGGCGTCTACCGGTGGGTGTCGGAGGGGCTGTCGAAACCGCTCGGCTTCCTCGCCGTCTGGTGCCAGTTCGCGATGACGATCTTCTACTACCCGTCGCTGCTGGCGTACGTCGCCTCCACGATCGCCTACGTCGTGAACCCGAGGCTGGCCGGCAACGGCCCGTACACCGCCCTGGTGATCATGGCGCTGTACTGGACCGGCGTCTGGGTCTCCTCCCGCGGGACGAAGGCGGTCGCCGGCCTCTCCTCGATGGGCCTGGTGATCGGCACGCTGATCCCCGGCACGCTGCTGGTGGTGCTCGGCTTCGTCTTCCTCGGCCAGGGCAACGCCTCCGCCGCGCCGATGGACGGCGCGCGCCTGTTCCCGCAGTGGACCGGCCTGGCCAGCCTCGTGCTGATCGTCAACAACTTCCTGAGCTACTCGGGCATGGAGATGAACGCGGTGCACGTCTCCTCCCTGCGCAACCCGGCCCGGGAGTTCCCGCGCTCGATGTTCACCGCCTCCGGGATGGTGCTGGCGATCTTCATCCTGCCCGCGCTCGCGATCAGCTGGGTGGTGCCGTCCAGCGAGCTGAGCCTGACGGCCGGCGTCATGCAGGCCTTCGACGCCTTCTTCCGGTACTTCGACGTCGGCTGGCTCACCCCGGTCATCGCGGTGGCGCTGATCGCGGCCTCGCTCGGCGGCATGCTCACCTGGCTCGCCGGGCCGTCCAAGGGCCTGCTGATGATCTCCCGCCAGGAGGGCTACCTGCCGCCGTTCCTGCAGCGGCTCAACAAGGAGGGCGTCCAGCAGAACCTGCTGGTCACCCAGGGAGTGATCACCACGGCCATCGCCCTCATGTACGCCCTGATCCCGAACGTCTCGAGCGCCTACTGGATCTTCTCGGTCATCACCACGCAGGTGTACCTGATCGTCTACCTGCTGATGTTCGCCGCCGCGATCCGGCTGCGCCGCACCCGGCCCGACCACCCGCGCGGCTACCGCGCCCCCGCGCTGGTGCCGATGTGCGTGATCGGCATGCTCTCCTCGGCCGCCGCGATGGCGATCGGCTTCGTGCCGTCCTCGCAGTTCGGCAGCGGCAGCGTCTGGTCCTACATCGGGATCGTCGGCGGCGGGCTGCTGGTCCTCGGGCTGCTGATCCCGTACCTGTTCCTGCGGCTGCGCAAGCCCGACTGGCGGTCCCCGGAGGCGGCGGCCGAGCTGGCCGCCCAGGAATCCGCCGAACTGCGCGACGCCGGAGGAGGCACGGCATGACGGCCGATCCGATGGCCTCCCGGCACCGCTGGATCTACCTGGGCTCGATCGTCCTGCTGGTCGCGATGCTGGTCACCGGGCTGCTCGCCGCCATCCAGGACCGGATCGACGGCTTCGACCTGCGCGACACCGTCCGCACGTAGCCGCCCGCAGCTACCGCCCGCCACGCCGAAGCCAGCCCACGGGAGCCCGCATGACCGACGAACTCGCCAGCCGTGTAGCCGGGTTGATGCCACGGGCCAAGGCCGACCTGGCCGAGCTGGTGGCCATCCCCTCCGTCGCCGACCCCCGGCAGTACCCGCCGGAGCACTGCCGGGAGGCCGCCGAGTGGGTCGCCGCCGCCTTCACCGCGGCCGGCCTGCGCGACGTCCACCTGGAGGAGACCCCGGACGGCAGCCACGCCGTGATCGGCCACCGCCCGCCCCCGCCCGGCGCGCCGACCGTCCTGCTCTACTGCCACTACGACGTCCAGCCCCCGCTCGACGAATCCGCCTGGACCTCCGAGCCGTTCGAGCTCACCGAGCGCGACGGCCGCTGGTACGGGCGCGGCGCCGCCGACTGCAAGGGCAACATCGTCATGCACCTCACCGCGCTGCGGGCGCTCGGCGAGGACGTCCCGGTCGGCCTCAAGCTCGTCGTCGAGGGTTCCGAGGAGCAGGGCACCGGCGGCCTGGAGCAGTACGTGCCGCCGCACGCCGGGGAGCTGCACGCGGACGCGCTGCTGGTCTGCGACACCGGCAACG
Source organism: Streptomyces sp. SP17BM10 (assembly GCF_036322405.1). Taxonomy (NCBI): domain Bacteria; kingdom Bacillati; phylum Actinomycetota; class Actinomycetes; order Kitasatosporales; family Streptomycetaceae; genus Streptomyces; species Streptomyces sp. SP17BM10. The sequence continues at coordinate 65,464 of NZ_JAQYXB010000652.1, forward strand.
CCGCCGTCGGCGTGCCCACCGCCACCACCTCCCTGCGCGGCGTCGCCAACGTCGTCGTCACCGTCAAGGCCCTGCGCGGCGACGTGCACTCCGGTATGTTCGGCGGCGCCGCCCCGGACGCGCTCGCCGCGCTGATCCGGATGCTCGACTCGCTGCGCGACGCCGACGGCGGCACCCGGATCGACGGCCTGGACTGCACCGGCACGTGGAGCGGCGCAGGCTACGACGAGGAGCGGTTCCGCTCCGACGCCGGGGTGCTGGACGGCGTCCGGCTGACCGGTTCCGGCACCGTCGCCGACCGGCTCTGGGCCCGCCCCGCCGTCACCGTCCTCGGCCTCGACTGCCCGCCCGTGGTCGGCTCGGCCGCCGCCGTCCCGGCCACCGCACGGGCCCGGGTGAGCCTGCGGGTGCCGCCCGGCACCGGGGCGCGCGCGGCGCAGGACGCGCTGGTCGCGCACCTGGAGGCCGCCGCACCCTGGGGCGTCGCGGTGGACGTCGAGCGCGAGAGCGCCGGCTCGCCGTTCCGGGCGGACACCGGCGGTCGCGCGTACGCCGCGCTCGACCGGGCGATGCGGGAGGTGTACGGGCAGCCGATGTCGTTCCTGGGCCAGGGCGGCTCGATCCCGCTGTGCGACGTCCTCGCCAGCACCTACCCCGAGGCGGAGATCATCCTGATGGGCGTCGAGGAGCCGCGCTGCCTGATCCACGCGCCGAACGAGAGCGTCGACCCGGGCGAGATCGAGCACATGGCCCACGTCGAGGCGCTGTTCCTGCGTCACTTCGCCGACGCCGCGCGGGCGTGACGGCGCCCCGGGCGGCCCGCACCCGGCCGCACACTGGCCGGCCCCGTCCGCATCCGGCCGCACACTGGCTGCACCCGGCCGAACCCGGCCGCACCCGGCTCACCGCGCCGGCTCCGGACGGGTGACGCGGCCCAGCCGCGTGATGGAGTTCCTGACAGCAGCCCGTCCGGACCTTGAGGAGGAAGACCCGTGCCCCGACCCTTCACCACCGAGGACTACCGCGCCCGGCTGGCCCGCGCCGCCGCCGACGCGACCGCCGCCGGACTGGCCGGCCTGGTCGTCGCCCCCGGCCCCGACCTGCTCTACCTGTGCGGCTACCAGCCCACCGCGATCACCGAACGCCTCACCGCCCTCGTGCTCGGCACCGGCCGCGAACCCGCGCTCGTCGTCCCCCGGCTGGAGCGCCCGGACGCCGAGAAGGCCCCCGGCACCCCGGCCGTCCGGCTGCTCGACTGGCGCGACGGCGAGGATCCGTACGCCACCGCCGCCCCGCTGCTCGACCCGGCCGGGCGGTACGGCGTCTCCGACAACGCGTGGGCCATGCACCTGCTCGGCCTCCAGAGCGCGCTGCCCGGTGCCGCCTTCACCTCGCTCACCGCGAGCCTGCCGATGCTGCGCGCGGTCAAGGACGCCGACGAGGTGGAGCGCCTGGCCGCAGCCGGCGGCGCCGCGGACGCCGCGTACCGGGGCATCCTGGAGGTCGAGTTCGCCGGCCGCCGGGAGACCGACGTCGCCGCCGACCTGGGCGCGCTGCTCATCCAGTACGGCCACGGCCAGGTCGACTTCACCGTCGTCGGCTCCGGCCCCAACGGCGCCAACCCGCACCACGAGGCCGGCGAGCGGGTGATCGAGCGGGGCGACACCGTGGTGCTCGACTTCGGCGGCCTCAAGGACGGCTACGGCTCGGACACCACACGGACGGTCCACGTCGGCACGGACGTCCCGGCCGAGGTCCGCAAGGTGCACGACGTGGTCCGGCTCGCCCAGCAGACGGCGTTCGAGGCCGTGCGGCCCGGCGTCACCTGCCAGGAGATCGACCGGATCGCCCGCCGCGTGATCACCGACGCCGGCTACGGCGAGTACTTCATCCACCGCACCGGCCACGGCATCGGCATCACCACGCACGAACCGCCGTACCTGGTCGAGGGCGAGGAGCAGCCGCTGGTGGCGGGCATGTGCTTCTCGATCGAGCCGGGGATCTACCTGCCCGGCCGCTTCGGGGTGCGGATCGAGGACATCGTGACCGTCACGGCGAACGGAGGGCGACGGTTCAACAACACCCCGCACGAGCTCGGCATCGTCTCCTGAACCGGCTGCCAAGCAGCACCGAACCGACCCAAACCACGTGCCATGAATAGGACTTTCTTAAGATCCGGTCATTGTTCGTCAAGGCTCCTCCCAGCTTGCGCCGCTAGTTTCGGCGGGCATGACCAACCTGCTGCGGCCGGCCCCACCACCACGACTCGTGCGGGCCGGGCGGCCTAGCCCGGCGGGCGCGGCGGCCAGACTCCGGCCGTTGCGGCTCCTCGCCTGGCCGCTCTACCTGGCGGCCCTCGTCTGGTATGTACGGGGCAACGGCCTGCCGTCCGCCAACGACGTGGTCTTCTGCTGGCTGATCGGCGCCCTGCTGACCGCCGCCGTGCACAGCGGGCACGGCCCTCGCGGCTTCCTCATGGTCCTGCGCGACTGGGTCCCGGTGATGGCCGCGGTGTGGACGTACTCGCTGCTGCGCGGCTACGGCGCCCACACCCCGTGGGCGCCGCACTGGCTGCCGCAGCTGGACGCGGACGAGGTGCTGGGCTTCGGCGAGCCCTGGACCGTCCGGCTCCAGGACGCGCTCTACACACCCGGCGCGGCGCACTGGTACGACTACGCGGCGGTCACGGTCTACCTCTCGCACTTCTTCATGGTCTTCGTGATCCTCGCTGTCCTGTGGCGGCGCAACCATGCGCGCTACGTCCAACTGCTCACCTGCTACCTGGTGCTGACCTTCGCCGGCTTCGCGACCTACCTGCTCTACCCGGCCGACCCGCCGTGGCTGGTCGCCCAGGCGGGCCACATGCCCGGACTCACCCGGGTGGTGTCCTCGGTGCTCACCGACATCGGGCTGCCGCAGGCGCAGTCCGTCTTCGAGAACGGCAGCCAGTTCGCCAACGACGTCGCCGCGATGCCCTCGCTGCACTCCGCCTATCCGGCGATGCTGCTGTTCTTCTTCTGGCCCACCGCCCGCCCCTGGCTGCGCGCACTGCTCGTCGCCTATCCGCTCGCGATGGCCTTCACGCTGGTGTACGGCGCCGAGCACTTCATCGTCGACATCCTGGCCGGCTGGGCCTACGCGGCCGTCGTCGTCCTCGGCCTCCGGCGGCTGCGCTCCCGCCGCACACAACGCGCGCGGGAACGGGCAGACTTGGCCGGGTGCAGATGACGCCCGCGAAGCCCACCGCCGAACAGCTCCTGGCCGCCAAGGACACCACCATCCCGGACGTCACCGGGCCCGGCCTGCGCGTCCTGTTCTGCGGGATCAACCCCGGCCTGTGGTCCGGCGCCACCGGCCACCACTTCGCCCGCCCCGGCAACCGCTTCTGGCCCGCCCTGCACCGCTCCGGCTTCACCGACCGCCAGTACCGGCCGGACGAGCAGGGCGAGCTGCCCGCCCTCGGCCTCGGCATCACCAACGTCGCCCCGCGCACCACCGCCAAGGCCGACGAACTGACCGCCGAAGAGCTGCGCGAGGGCGGCGCCGCCCTGCGCGAGCGCGTCCTGCGGCTGCGCCCGCGCGTGCTCGCCGTCCTCGGCATCGGCGCCTACCGGACGGCCTTCGGGGCGCGGAAGGCCGTGATCGGGCGGCAGCCGGAGGGCATCGGCGGCACGGAGGTGTGGGTGCTGCCGAACCCGAGCGGGCTCAACGCGCACTACACGCTGGACGCGCTGGCGGCGGAGTTCCGCGCGCTGCGGGAGTCCCTGGAGGACTGACCGGCCGCCACCAGCCCCTCCGGCAGCGGCCCGGCCCGCAGCTCGCGGATCAGCGCCCGGACGGCGGCCGTCGCGGCCAGCTCGGGCGTGGTCACGTACCCGACGGACCGGCTGGGCGGGCGCGGCCCCAGATCGGTGACGGCGAGGCCGGCCGGGGCGCCGAGCAGCGTGGTCCTGGGCATGATCGCCATGCCGAGGCCCTGGGAGACCAGCGAGACGGCCACCGAGTCGTCCTCGACGTCGAGCGTGGCGGCCGGGATCCAGTCCTGCCGCTGCCACCAGTCCCGGGTGTAGGAGCCGCAGTTCTCGTCCCAGTCGACCAGCGGCAGCCCGCGCGGCGCCGGGTGGCCCACCGGGTGCGCGAGCGCGTACGTCTCCTCGAACAGCCGCGCCGAGACGAGGCCGGGCACGGGCGGCGGGCCGCCGCCGTCCAGGGTGGCGAGCCCGAGGTCGGCGCGGCCGTCGGCGACCTCGCCGGCCGTGCCACGGCCGAGCTCCCGGACGATCCGCACCCGAGGCGCCAGCCCGGGATGGCGGGCGACGAGCCGGGCCAGGACGGGCGGCAGCACGTGCGCGGCGACGCTGCGGAACGCGGCGATCCGCAGCGGGCCCGCCACCTCCTCGACTCCCGCGCCCGCGGCCCGCACCTCGGGGCCCATCGCCGCCGTCAGCCGCAGGATCCGGCGGGCGTACGCCACCGCCCGCACGCCGGCGTCCGTGGGGCGTGCGCCGTGGCGCCCGCGGTCGAAGAGCACCGCGCCGAGCTTCCCCTCGCAGGCGCGCACGGCGTGCGAGACGGCGGACTGGGTGGTCCCCAGACGTGCGGCGGCCGCGGTGAAGCTCTGCTCCTCCTCGACGGCGACCAGGATCCGCAGCTCGTGCGGGGCGAGATCGGTCATGCGGGCGAATCTACCGCCATCCATCGAATCCGCTCATGGAAGCGGCCGTTCCATCGCCGCCGGCCCCTGCCCGGCCGCTCCCCCGCTTCCTACGGTGGTCACGTCCACCCCACGAACGACCCCGGAGCCACCGATGACCCGCCCCACCGTCCGCGCCGTCCACCAGGTCTCCCGTCCCGTCGGCGCCCCCACCGCCGCGGACTTCGCGTTCGTCGAGGAGACGGCCCCCGCGCTCGCCGACGGCCAGGCGCTGGTCGAGAACGTCCACCAGTCCGTCGACCCGTACATGCGCGAGCTGATGGACGAGGGCGGCTGGGAGCTGAACGCCCCGCTGGAGGGCCGCGCCCTCGGCCGGGTCGTGGAGTCCCGCAGCACCGCGCTGCCGGTCGGCACCCTCGTCTTCCACCGCAAGGCCTGGCGCACCCACTCCGTCGTCACCGCGGACGACGCCCACCCGCTGCCCGACTTCGCGGGCGTCCCGCTCAGCGCCCACCTGGGCGTGCTCGGCCGCACCGGCCTGTCCGCGTGGGTCGGCCTGACCAGGATCGCCCGGCTGCGGCCCGACGAGACGGTGTTCGTCTCGGCCGCGGCCGGCGGCGTCGGCACCGCGGCGGGCCAGTTCGCCCGGCTGCTCGGCGCCGGCCGTGTGATCGGCAGCACCGGCTCGGCCGCCAAGGCCGCGCACCTCACCGACCGGCTCGGCTTCGACACCGCCTTCGACTACCACGACGGCCCGATCGCCGACCGCCTGCGCGAAGCCGCTCCGGACGGCCTGCACGTCTACCTGGACAACGTCGGCGGGGACCACCTCGCGGCGGCCATCGACGTGCTGCGCGACCGCGGCCGGATCGCGTGGTGCGGCGCGGTCGCCCAGTACGACCACGCCCACAACCCGCCCGCGGCGCCGCGCAACCTCTACGACATCGTCGGCAAGAGCCTGCGCCTGGAGGGCTTCCTGGTCCGCGACCACCTCGACGCCCGCCCCGACCTGTACGACTTCGCCGTCCCGCACCTGCGCTCGGGCGCGCTGATCCCCGACGAGACCGTCGTCCACGGCTTCGACCGCGTCGTGGACGCCTTCCTCGGCATGCTGCGCGGCGCCAACACCGGCAAGATGATCGTCCAGCTCGCCGACGAGTCCTGACGCCCTACGCCAGCACCGCGAGCTCCACCCCCGCCAGCCGGGCCGGGTCGGTGACCCGGTGCCCGCGGTGCACGCGGATCTCCTTCCCCGGCGCCTACTTCGACGCCACCACCGGCGCGAAGCTGCTGCGCGACACCCGCGTCCTGGTGGTCGCCGTCCGCGGCGGCGGCTACGGGCCGGGCACCCCGCGCGAGCACCAGGACTTCCAGGTCCCGTACCTGCGGACGTACTTCGGCGACCTCGGCGTCGCGGAGGAGAACCTGCACGTCGTCACCGCCGAGCTCACCCGCGCCGACGACGTGCCCGCGCCGAACGGCCTCCGACCGATCGCCGCGGAGTCGCTCACCCGGGCCGAGGCCGTAGTCGACGCGCTGGCCGCCGCCTAGAGCGGAGTGACGGCCTTCAGGACGACGAGCAGCGCCACGGCGGCGTTGAGCGCGCACAGCGCCGACGCCGCCGTCCCCACCGCGGCGACCATCGCGGCCAGGCCCGCCGGGGTCTTCGCCGGCGGCCAGTTGCGGTCGGACGGCACCGGGCCGAGCAGCGCGGCGACCCGGCGCGGCACCGGACCGGGGGCGGGCACCGGGGCGGCGAAGGCCGCGAAGCCCGGGGCCGGCCCGGGACGCGCGACCAGGGCCGCCCTGGCCACCGCCCGCGCGGTGATCCGCCTGTCCCCCACCGCCTGCGCCGAGTCCTCGTCCGCCCAGCGCTCCGCGCTGAAGGCCACCGCCTCCTGGAGCGGGCGCAGGAACGGGTTGACGTCGGCGGCGAGCCGGGTGGCCAGCAGGTAGCGGTGGTGCCGGTGCACCAGGTGCGCGCGCTCGTGGGCGAACAGCGCCTCGCGCTCGTCCTCGGCCAGGCCCTCCAGCATCCCGGTGGACACCACGACCCGCCCCGGCGAACCCGGCAACGCGTACGCGTACGGGCTGGCGTCCGGCAGCACCGCGAGGTCGGCGTCCGGCCCGGGGCCCGCCGGCAGGCCGTCCAGCGCCCGCCGGGCCCGGGCCCGCACCCGCAGGTGGCGCACCGTCGTCCGCAGGCAGGCCGCCCCGACCAGGACCAGCAGCCACATCGCGGCCGTCCCGACCGTCTCGTGGTACGGCAGCGCGGCCCGCACCTCCGGGTCGGACCAGCTGTCCGGCAGCGGGTTGCCGGGGATCTGCGCGGTGCCGACCACGCCGATCAGGCCCAGGCACAGCACGCTGCACACCGCCAGCACCGCGCTGATCACGGTCATCAGCCGGGCCGCGCCCCGCGGGTGCAGGTGCTGCCCGGTGAGGCGTGCGATCGGCACCGCCGTCAGCGGCAGGATCAGCGGGAGGAAGACGAAGAAGCCCACGGGTCAGCTCTTACGGTCGGCCGCTGCCGGATCGGCGGACACGGAGTCGAGCAGCGCGCGCAGCAACTCCTCGTCGTGCGGGAGCAGGGCGCTCACGAAGCTCGCGAGGACGGCGTCCCGGTCGGCCTCGCCGTCGAGCATCCGGCGCATCCTCAGGGCGGCGAGCCCGGCCGCGTCGGAGGACGCCTGCCAGAGGTAGGAGCGGCCGGAGCGGGTCCGGGAGACGGCGTTCTTGGCGTGCAGCCGGGAGAGGATCGTCATCACGGTGGTGTACGCCAGGCCGCCGTCCAGGCGTTCCTGGACCCAGCCCGCGGTGACCGGGCCGGGTGCACGCTGGAGCACCGCCAGCACCTGGGCCTCCAGCTCGCCCTGGCCGCGTCGCCGGGCGGGGGTCTCCCCGGCCGGGGCGTGCCTCTCGTCTGCCATGACGGCCCACTCCCTCCGGATGCCGCACCCCGGAGCCGGCGGGGCACGCCGCTCATCCTAACGAGCGGAACTCACCGGACGGGTGGCGCCGACCAGTGCTTCGTCGACGACCTGGCCCCCGACCGCGCCTCCCGTGCGGCGGCGCCGGACCCACCCACCTCAACCCACCCCCTCCCAGTCCCCGGAGCGACCACCCCCTCCGCCACCCCGGCGAACCCACCCACCCGAAAGCCCAGCCCCACACACGAGCCCCACCCAACGGAGCCTTCAGCCCCGATACCCCGCCATCCGCTCCAGCCGAGCGATCCGCTCCCCCATGGGCGGATGCGTGGAGAACAGCCGAGCCCCCGCCTCCCCCGGCCGAAACGGACTGGCGATCATCATGTGACTGGCCGTCTGCAACTGCGGCTCCGGCGGCAGCGGCAACCGGCGGGTCCCCGCATCGAGCTTCCGCAAAGCACGGGCCAGCGCCAGCGGATCCCCCGTGATGCGAGCACCGTCCGCATCGGCCTGGTACTCCCGGGACCGGCTGACCGCGAGCTGGATCAGCCCCGCCGCCAGCGGCCCGAGGATCATGATCGCGAGCAGCCCGAACAGGCCGGGCCCGTCGTCGTCCTCGCTGCGTCCGAAGGGGATCAGCCAGGCGAAGTTCACCAGGAACATCACCGCCGAGGCGAGCGCCCCGGCGACCGACGAGATCAGGATGTCCCGGTTGTAGACGTGGCTCAGCTCGTGGCCGAGCACCCCTCGGAGCTCGCGCTCGTCGAGCAACTGCAGGATGCCGTCCGTGCAGCAGACCGCCGCGTTGCGGGGGTTGCGGCCGGTGGCGAAGGCGTTGGGGGCGGGCGTGGGCGAGATGTAGAGCCGGGGCATCGGCTGGCGGGCGGAGGTGGAGAGCTCCCGGACGATCCGGTAGAGCTGCGGCGCCTCGATCTCGCTGACCGGCCGGGCCCGCATGGCCCGCAGCGCGAGCTTGTCGCTGTTCCAGTACGCGTAGGCGTTGGTCCCGACGGCGACCAGCAGGGCGATCACGAGGCCGCTCCGGCCGAAGAAACCGCCGATCACCAGGATCAGCGCCGAGAGGCCACCGAGCAGGACGGCGGTCCTCAGTCCGTTGTGCCGGCGGTGCACGTCAGGCCCTCCAATGGCGCGGTGGGGAAGCCCTTTCTGCCTCGTCCCTCCTGCCCGGTCAACGGGTGGGGCCGGGGACCTTGTTCCCTTGTGACACAGCCGACAGAGGTGGCACCACCCTCACCCCGGAGTGCCCGCCACCCGGCCACCCGCCGACAGGTCAGAACAGACTGCCGCCCGCGACCTGGAGGACGAGCTGCGGAGCGACCGAAAGCACCACGGCCGCCGAAGCGGTGAGCCCCAGGGTCGCCGTCAGGCTGAGCGGAAGCCGACGCCCACCGCCAAGGCCACCCTCACCGAAGGCCTCCCCCTCCGCCACCGGAGCGAACAGCCGAGCCGTCCAGAGCAGGTAGTAGTACAGGGCGATGACCACGTTGACGGCCATGACGACGGCCAGCCACCCCAGCCCGGCGTCGACCGCCGAACGGAACACCACGACCTTGCCGAAGAGCCCGATCACGCCCGGCGGCAGCCCCGCCAGGCAGAGCAGGAAGAAGGCCAGGGCGAGCGCCGTCCAGCGGTTGCGGGCGAACAGCCCACGGAAGTCGTCCACACTGGTCCCGGCCCGCCGCCCGACCGCCGCGACGACGCCGAACGCACCGAGGTTCACGACCCCGTAGATCAGCGCGTAAGCGGCGGTGGCACCCAGCGGATCCGCCGCCGTCGGCGCGTACCCGGCCGCGGCGAGCGGCACCAGCAGGTACCCGGCCTGGCCCACGGAGGACCAGGCCAGCAGCCGGACCGCGCTGTAGCGGGTGTCGAAGCGCTGCCGCAGCGCGCCGACGTTCCCGACGGTCATGGTGACGGCGGCGAGCACCGCGAGCACCAGGCCCCAGGTGTGGGCGTACGGACGGAACGCCACCGTGGTGGCGAGCGCCAGCCCGGAGAGGCCGGCCGCCTTGCCGACGACCGACAGGTAGCCGGCGACCGGCAGCGGTGCGCCCGTGTAGGTGTCGGGCACCCAGAAGTGGAACGGGACGGCCGCCACCTTGAAGGCGAAGCCGACGAGGGTCAGGACGGCACCCGCCTCGGCCAGCGGCTTGAGCTGCGCGGGGGCGTGTTCCAGGCCCTCGGCGACGGCGCCGAGGTGCAGGCTGCCGCTGGCCGCGTAGACGAAGGAGACACCGAGCAGCATCACGGCGGTCGCCGTCACGGAGGAGACGAAGAACTTCAGCGCGGCTTCGGCACCCCGGCCGTCCCGGCGCAGCGCGACCAGCGCGAAGGCCGGCAGCGAGGCGACCTCCAGGGCGATCACCATGGTGGCGAGGTCACGCGAGGCCGGCAGCAGGGCGGCGCCGGTGGCACTGGAGAGCAGCAGGAACCAGTACTCGCCGCCGGGCAGTTTCTCGCTCTCCACGGTGTGCACGGACAGCAGCGCGGCGATCAGCGCGCCGCCGAGGGCGAGCAGCTGGAACACCAGGGCGAAGTGGTCCGCGACGTACGAGCAGCCGGCGTTGTCAGTGGCCCCTGCTACGTTCTGCGCACAGAACGTGGCCCGGGGTGATCCCCCGGTGAGGGGGAGGAGCGAGATGAGCGCGAGGGCGAGTCCGGCCACGGTGAGGCGGCCGAGCCACTTCTTGTGTCGCTCGGGCACGAAGAGGTCGGCGACCAGCACCGCGAGGGCGGCCACGGCGGCGATCAGCGGCGGCGCGATCGCGACCCAGTCGACGGACTGGATCAGGCTGCCCGCGTTGGGTACGGCGAGGGAGGTCACAGTGTGCTGCCCCGTGGAGTGAGGTCCGAGTGCGGCGAGCCGGGCTCCGAGCATGGCGCCGAGCATGTCAGCCACCTCCGAGGAGGTGCTTGACGGCCGGGTCGGAGAGGCCGAGCAGGAGCGCGGGCCAGAGGCCGGCGAGCAGGGTGAGGGCGGCCAGCGGCGTCCAGCTGACGGCCTCGTACGGGCGCAGGTCGGCGAGCTCGGCCACCGGTGCGGGCTGCTTCGGGTCGCCCATGCAGACGCGCTTGACGACGATCAGCAGGTACGCGGCGGTGAGGAGGGTGCCGAGGCCGGCCAGGACCATGTAGGTGACGAAGGCCGGGCGGGACAGGCCCGCCGCCGGGTCGAACGCGCCGAACATGGCGAGCACCTCGCCCCAGAAGCCGGCCAACCCGGGCAGGCCGAGGCTGGCGACGGCGGCGAAGGCGAGCAGGGCACCGATCCGCGGCGCGCGGCCGTAGAGGGCGCCGCCGGTGGTGCCGGACAGGGTGTCGAGGTCCGCCGTGCCGTAGCGGTCCTTGAGCGCTCCGACGAGGAAGAACAACAGGCCGGTGATCAGACCGTGCGCGACGTTGGCGAACAGCGCGCCGTTCACGCCGGCCGGGGTGAGGGAGGCGATGCCCAGCAGGACGAAGCCCATGTGGCCGACGGACGAGTACGCGATGAGGCGCTTGAGGTCGCCCTTGGAGCCGCGGCGGGCGAGCGCGAGGCAGGCCAGCGAGCCGTAGACGATGCCGACGGCGGCGAACGCGCCCAGGTAGGGGGCGAGCGTCGTGGTGCCGTCGGGCACGACCGGGAGCAGGACGCGGACCAGGCCGTAGGTGCCCATCTTCAGCAGCACGCCGGCGAGCAGCACCGAGCCGACCGTCGGGGCGGCGGTGTGCGCGTCGGGGAGCCAGCTGTGCAGCGGCCAGGCCGGGGCCTTGACCGCGAGCCCGATCATGATCGCCAGCGCGGCGGTCACCTGGGTGGTGTGGCTCAGGCCGCTGCCGTGCGCGGCGGCGAGGACCTGCATGTCGAAGGTGCCCGCCTTGCTGCCGACCAGCAGGAAGCCGAGCAGCATCACGGCCGAGCCGAGCAGCGTGTACAGGATGAACCGGTTGGCGGCCGGCACCTTCGCGCCGCTCCCCCACCGGGCGATCAGGAAGTACATCGGGATCAGGACGATCTCGAAGGCCAGGAAGAAGAGCAGGAGGTCCAGCACCGCGAAGGTGGCGAGCATGCCGACTTCGAGCAGGAGGAACAGCCCGACGAACGCCCTCGCCGACGGCACGTCGTCCCCGCCCGGCAGCCGCTTCTCCGAGTACAGCGCACACAGGAAGGTCAGCAGCGCGGTGAGCACGATCAGCGGCAGCGAGACGCCGTCCACGCCGAGGTGGAAGCGCACGTGGATCGCGGGGATCCAGGACACGTCCGTGGTGGCCTGCATGCGGGCGGGCTCGCTGCGGTCGAACCCGGCCGCCAGGGCGAGGCTGAGCAGGAACACCGCGCCGGTGAGCACCGAGTTCAGCCGCAGCGCGCGCCGGTCGGCGACGCCCGCGTCCGGGCCGAACACCGGCGCCAGGGTGAGGGCTGCACCGAGCAGCGGCAGCACCAGGAGGGCGATGAGGACCGCGTTCATCGGGGACTCCTCCGTGCGACGGTCGGGGGGAGGGACAGGACGGGGAACGGCATCCGCTACACCGCCACCAGGACGGCCAGCAGGACGACACCGGCGAGCAGGGCGCTGAGGTAGGTCTGCGCGTTGCCGGTCTGCGCGAGCCGGACGGCCCGGCCGAGCAGGTTGGCACCGATCCCGCTGCCCTGCACGTAGCCCTCGACGACCTCGCGGTCGAGGAAGCGGACCAGCCGGGCCGCGGCGGCCACCGGGCGGACGAACAGCACGGCGTAGAGCCGGTCGACGCCGAAGCCGTGCCGGGCCGGGCCGAACAGCGGGCCGAGCAGGGTGCGCCCGGGGTCGGCGACGATCACCTCGGCGCCCGGGGCCCCGGCCTGCGCGGGCACCCGGCCGAGCGGGGCCCGGGCGGGGCGACCCGCGCCGAGCCGGGCGGTGGCCGAGCGCCAGGCGCCGTACGCCAGCAGCGCGCCGGCCACGGCGAGCCCCGTGCCGGTGACGGCGGTGACGCCCGAGGGCCGCAGCGTGCCGCCGTCGAGCAGGGCGGGCAGCCAGTCGGAGCGCAGCCCGGTGATGCCGAAGGCCATGGTCGGGACGGCCAGCACCCAGAGCGGCCAGCGCATCGCGTGCGGCTCGGCGGTGGCCGGGTCGGCCTCGTCCAGCTCGGGCGAGTACGGCGCGTCGGCCTCGTGGTCGGCCACGACGGTGGCCCGGTCAGCGACGGCCGGGGCCACCACCTCGGGTGCCGCCGCGGCGACACCGGCCGGGCTGTGGAACGCGAGCAGGAAGAGCCGGGTGGCGTAGGCGGCGGTGAGCAGCGCGGTCAGCGCGGCCGAGACCAGCACGATCCAGCCGGCGGCCTGCGGCACGGCCGAGGCGGGGCCGAGGCCGTTGGTCATCGCCTCGCCGTTGGCGGCGTGCTCGGCGGCGCTGAGCACCGCCTCCTTGCTGAAGAAGCCGGAGAACGGCGGCAGTCCGATCAGGGCGACCAGGCCGATGCCCATCGTCCAGTAGGCGTCCGGCACCCGCTTGCGCAGCCCGGGGATCCGGGACATCGCGGAGATCGAGTTGGTGTGCGCGGCGTGGATCACCACGCCGGCGGCCAGGAACAGCAGCGCCTTGAAGGCGCCGTGGCTGACCAGGTGGAACACCGCGGCCTCGCGGTCGCCGCTGGCGAGCGCGCCGGCCATGTAGCCGAGTTGGCCGACGGTCGAGTAGGCGAGCACCCGCTTCAGGTCGTCCTGTGCGAGCGCGCACAGCGCCGAGCCGATCATCGTCACGGCGGCCATGACGGCGAGCACGACGAGGGCCGCGCCCGAGAGCAGGAACACCGGCAGCAGCCGGGCGACGAGATAGATGCCGGCCGCGACCATGGTGGCGGCGTGGATCAGCGCGGAGACCGGCGTCGGGCCGGCCATCGCGTCCGGGAGCCAGGTGTGCAGCGGGAACTGCGCGCTCTTGCCGGCGACCCCGGCGAGCAGCAGCAGCGCGATCAGCGTCGGGTGGCCGAGCTTCCCGTCGGTGGCGGCGGCCAGCACGTCCGGGATGCGGAAACTGTGGGCGTCGGCGCCGAGCAGGAAGATCCCGAACAGGAACGGCACGTCGCCGAGCTTGGTGACCAGGAAGGCCTTCAGCGAGGCCGAGCGGGCGTCCGCGCTCTCCCAGTGGTGGCCGATCAGGAAGTACGAGCAGATGCCCATGACCTCCCAGCCGACCAGCAGGACGATCAGGTCGCCCGAGTACACGACGAGGAACATCGCCGCGGTGAAGAGCGAGACCAGCGCAGCGTACGAGGGGTAGCGCGGGTCCTCCTTCAGGTACGCGGTCGAGTAGACCTGGACGCACGTGGCCACCAGGCCGACCAGCACGGAGATCAGCGAGCTGAAGCCGTCCAGGTGGAGGGCGAGCGCGACGTCCGGGCCGCCGGTCGGGGTGAGCCGGGTGGCGGCGTCGAGCGCCTGGCCGGTGCCGAGCTGGAGCGCGACCACGAGGGCGAGCACGGCCGAGGCGGCGACCGGCACGATGGCGAGCGGCCGGACCAGGCCGGGCGCCTTCTTCCCGGCCGCCAGGGTGGCGGCGGCACCGAGCGCGGGCAGCGCGGGGACGAGGGCGGGCAGGGCGAGGTTCATGCGGTGGCCTGGCCCTTCAGCGCCCCGGCGCCGGCCGGCGCCTCCTCGGCGAGCGTCTCGGCCGGGTCGCCGAGCGCGGTGGCCCGGTCGATGTCCGCGGTGCCCCTGGCCCGGAACAGCAGCAGGACGATGGCGAGCCCGAGGCCGATCTCGGCGGCGGCGATCGTGATGGTGAACAGCGTCAGCGCCTGGCCGGCGTGCAGGGAGTCCCGCAGCCAGGCGTCGAAGGCGACGAGGTTCAGGTTGACGGCGTTGAGCATCAGCTCGACGGAGATCAGGACGAGGACGGCGTTGCGCCGGGCGAGCACGCCGTACACGCCGACGCTGAACAGCAGCGCGGCGAGGACGACGGGGTAGGCGAGGTGCATCAGCTCTCCTCCGTCACGGGCGGGGCGGCCTCCGGGGCGGCGGCCTGCGGCGCGGTTCGCGGAGCGGTCGCGGCGACGGTCCCGTTGGACCCGACCGGCCGCCCGGCGCGCAGCCGGCCGGCCCGCGGCGGCGGCACCCGGCGCTTCGAGCCGCGCGACAGCACGATCGAGCCGACGAGCGCCGCGAGCAGCAGCACGGACAGCGCCTCGAAGGGCAGGACCCACGTGCGGAACAGGCTCGCCCCGGTCGCGGCGGCCGAACCGCCGCCCCCGCCGAGGTCGATCCAGGAAGTGCGGAAGGCGTCGACGACCAGCGTCACGAGCGTCCCGGCGGAGGCCAGCGCGACCACCAGGGCGACCCAGCGGTTCTTCGAGTCGGCGTCCGGCGAGCGCCCGATCGGCGCCTTCGTGAGCATCAGCCCGAACAGCACCAGGACGATCACCGAGCCGAGGTAGATCAGCACCTGCACCCAGGCGATGAACTCGGCGGTGAGCAGCAGGAACTCGATCGCGAGCCCGCCGAGCGCGACCACCAGCCACAGCGCGGCGTGCACCAGCTGCCTGGTGCTCACGGCGACGACGGCCGAGCCGAGCACGGCGATGCCGACCAGCAGGAAGACGATCTCCACGCCGGTCGGCGACAGGAACGAACGGGAGGCCGGTTCCAGCGGACCGGTCGCCGCGAGCAGGGCGAGGGCCTTCACTCGGTCTCACCCTTCTCCTCGGCGGCGAGGGCCGCCGCGGCGGCCGCCGCCAGCTTGTCCGCCGCCTTGCGCGCGGTGGCGATCTCCTTGGGCTCCTCGGCCGCCGGATCCAGCGCGGGCGGCGCCGGGACGGTCCACATCCACTCGCGGAGGCGGTCCCGTTCGTGGGTCAGCTCCAGGATGTCCGTCTCGGCGTACTCGAACTCCGGCGACCAGAAGAGCGCGTCGAACGGGCACACCTCGATGCAGATCCCGCAGTACATGCAGAGCGAGAAGTCGATCGCGAAGCGGTCCAGCACGTTGCGGGTGCGGGCGCGCGCGTTCGGGTCGGCGGCCGGGAGCGTCTCCTTGTGGGAGTCGATGTAGATGCACCAGTCGGGGCACTCGCGCGCGCAGAGCATGCACACCGTGCAGTTCTCCTCCAGCAGCGCGATGACGCCGCGCGAGCGCGGCGGCAGCACCGGCTGCACGTCGGGGTACTGCGCGGTGACGGTCTTCTTCGTCATCGTCCGCAGGGTCACGGCCAGGCCCTTGGCGAGGCCGGCTCCCGGGAAACTCATGAGATCGCCACCTTGATGATGCCGGTGAGGGCGAGCTGGACGAGGGCGAGCGGGATCAGCACGGTCCACGCGAAGCGCATCAGCTGGTCCTCGCGCAGGCGCGGGTAGGTCACCCGCAGCCAGATCACCACGAAGGCCAGCGCGAAGGTCTTCAGCAGGGTCCAGAGCCAGCCGAGCTGGTCCGGCATCGGGCCGTGCCAGCCACCGAGGAACAGCACGGTGGTCAGCCCGGACACCACCAGGATGCCCGCGTACTCGGAGAGCAGGAACAGCGCGAAGCGCAGGCCGGTGTACTCGGTGTACGCGCCGAAGATGATCTCCGAGTCGGCCACCGGCATGTCGAACGGCGGGCGCTGGAGCTCGGCCAGGCCGGCCGTGAAGAACACGAACGCGCCGATGAGCTGCCACGGGAGCCAGTACCACTGCCAGGAGTCGACGATCCCGGGCAGCGACAGCGTACCGGCGGCCATCGCCACCGACGCCGCGGCCAGCACCATCGGCAGCTCGTAGGACATCAGCTGGGCGGCCGTGCGCAGGCCGCCGAGCAGCGAGAACTTGTTCGCCGAGGCCCAGCCGGCCATCAGCTTGCCGATCACGCCGATGCCCATCACGGCCAGTACGAAGAACAGCCCGGCGTCGACCGCCTGGCCGACGAAGCCGTCCGGGCCGACCGGGATCGCCAGCAGCACGAAGAGGTACGGCAGCAGCGAGACGGCGGGCGCCAGCTGGAAGATCCGGCGGTCCGCCCCGGCGGGGACGATGTCCTCCTTCTGCGCGAACTTCACGCCGTCGGCGACGAGCTGCGCCCAGCCGTGGAAGCCGCCGGCGTACATCGGGCCGAGCCGGCCCTGCATGTGCGCCATGACCTTGTGCTCGGTCTGGCCGATGACCAGCGGGAGGACGAGGAAGACGACGAGCGTGGCGACGCAGCGCAGCACCGTGTCGAGCAGGTTCACGTGCCGTCTCCGTCCTGGCCGGCCGGACGGGCCGACGGGTCGTCCTTCTTCTCCGCCTTCTCCGCCGGGGTCTCGGCGGGCGCCTCGGTGGGTTCCGCCACCGACTCCTCGGCGGGCTTCGCGTCGTGCGCGGGCACCGGATTGTGCCAGGGCGCGTCCGACGACCGCGTCCGCGCGGGGGCGGGCCGCTCGGCCTTGGGCTCCTCGGCGGTCTTCGGGGCGTCGGTGGCCTTGGGCTCCTCGGCCGGCTGGCTGACCGAACCGTCGGACACCGACCGCGTCCGCCTGGGCCGGTCGGCCCTGATGGCCGGGGCCTCCCCGGTGACGGCGGCCTCGGCTCCCGCCTGGCTCGCCGAGCCGTCCGACACGGACCGCGTCCGCCTCGGCCGGTCCGCCCGCACGGCCGGGGCCTCACCGGCGGCACCGGCAGCTCCCGCCGCGGCGGCCCGCGGTGTGCGCGCCGCCGCGCCCGCCGCCCGCGCCCCCCGCGCGGGCCGTTCGGCGACCGGCGGCAGGGTGCCCTTGAGCGGGCCCCACTCGTTCGGGTCCGGCACGCCGGCCGGCTGCATCTTGCGCCGCGCCGGCCCGTCGCCGTGGTCGGACTCACCCGGCTCCTTGGCACCCGGCCAGGCCTTGGCGACGCGGGCCGCGAGCACGAACTCCTTGCGCAGCGGGTGCCCCTCGAAGCCGTCCGGAAGCAGCAGCGTGACGAGGTGCGGGTGCCCGGGGAAGTCGATGCCGAACATCTCGTGGGTCTCGCGCTCGTGCCACGCGGCACCGGCGTACACCGGCACGGCCGTCGGCAGGGCGGCCTTGTCCCGCGGCACCCGGGTGCGCAGCGCGAGGTGGCGCACCGCGTGTCCCTCGGCGGAGGCCAGGTGGGCGACCACGGAGAAGCCGTCGGCGAGCTCGTCGACGGCGCTCAGCCAGTCGAAGAAGCCCAGGCCGAGCCCGTCTCGGGCGGCGGTGAGCGCCTCGATCCAGTGCTCGGCGGGCACGTCGACGGTGATCAGCCCGTACGCCTCGGCGCCGGTCGCCCACTGCCCGACCGACGCCGCGTACTGCTCTGCCGTGGTCACGAGACCCCTCCCTCGGCCGCGCCGTCGGCGGACGGCCCCGCCACCAGCGGACGCCGCAGCGCCGACGCGGGCGCGGCGTAGCGGCCGGGCAGCGACTCGGCGGCGATCTTCTCCTGCAGCTTGAGGATGCCCTGGAGCAGCGCCTCGGGCCGCGGCGGGCAGCCGGGCACGTAGACGTCGACCGGGATGATCTGGTCGACGCCCTTGGTCACCGAGTACGAGTCCCAGTACGGACCGCCGGAGTTGGAGCAGGCACCGAAGGAGATGACGTACTTCGGCTCGGGCATCTGCTCGTAGAGGCGCTTGACGGCGGGCGCCATCTTGTCCGTCACCGTGCCCGAGACGATCATCAGGTCGGCCTGCCGGGGGCCGGGCGCGAACGGGATGACACCCATCCGGATGAAGTCGTGCTTGGCCATGGAGGCCGCGATGAACTCGATCGCGCAGCAGGCCAGCCCGAAGTTGAAGCACCAGAGACTGTAGCGGCGTCCCCAGTTGAGGACGACCTTGACCGGGTCCGGCGCGAGCCGGGCCAGCGGGCCGATGCCCCGGCGCTCGACGGCGCCCGGGCGCGACGGGTCCGGGAGGCCGAGCGGGACCGGTCCGCCCGACGCGGCGTGCGGGTGGTTGTGCGTCACGTCCATTCCAGAACGCCCTTCTTCCAGGCGTAGAGCAGCCCGACCGCGAGGAAGCCGATGAAGAGGAACATCTCGACCAGCGTCCCGGCCCCGTACCCGGCGGTGGCGAACACGGTCGCCCACGGGAACAGGTAGATCGCGTCGACCGCGAAGATCACGTACAGGAAGGCGTACACGTAGTAGCGGATCTGGGTGTGCGCCCAGTCCTCGCCCACCGGGTCCACGCCGCACTCGTAGGCCAGGAGCTTCTCCGGCGAGTACACCACCGGGCGCATCAGCCGGTTGGCGGTGAACGCGACGGCGACGAAGAGCACGCCGATGACGGCGAGCAGTCCCATCGCGGCGTACGCGTCGAAGTAGCCGCTGCCGACCGCCGGGTCGGCCGCGTCGGCAACCGCTTGCCGCCACTCCATGCCTTCGCCCTCCACTCGGCCGTGAACCGCCTCGCGGGGCGGGTCCACGTCGCTGTCTTTACACGGTCATAACCATGGCCAATGCGTGAGTCTAAGGGGACTGCTCCGCTCCACCCGAACCCTGCCCGCTCCGCAAGACATCACGCGCACGGCGGGTGGACACCCGTGGACCGCCCGCGGGCGCCCGGGCAGGGGTGGGGATAACCCCCGGCCCAGGAGATGTATCACCCCCATGGCACCACCCGCCCCGTGTTCGGGAAGCTTGGACCACGAGAGCGAGAGGGAGGGTGGATCCTGATGAAGCCCCTGACCCGGCGCGCCGAGGCGGCCGGCACTCAGCAGGACGCGCGGACGGAGCGCGGCCCGCTGTACGGCGCCCGGATGTGGCGGCAGGCCGGGCAGTTGATGCTGAACCTGCCCCTGGGCATCGGCGGGTTCGTCTTCACCGCGGTGATGCTGTCGGTCGGCCTCGGGCTGTCCGTGACGGTGATCGGCCTGCCGCTGTTGGCCGCCGGGCTGGCCGGCTGCCGCGGCCTGGGCGCGCTGGCCCGGCGCCGGGCGCGGTCGGCGCACGGTTCGGGGATCAGCGAGCCGGAGCCGGTGGTCCGGCGCCGCCCGGGGGTCACCGGCTTCGCCATCGCCAACCTGACCGACCTGCTGAACTGGCGCTCGGCGCTGTACAACGTGCTGCTGCTGCCGTGGGGCATCCTGAGCTTCACCGTCACCCTGGTCAGCGTCGTCGTGCTGTGGCCTGTGCTGCCGTGGGTGATCCGCGCCGAGGCGGCGGTGGACCGGATCCTGGTCGAGTCGCTGCTGTTCCCGGGCGCCCTGTCCGAGCGGGTGCGCGAGCTGGAGGAGGACCGCGGCACGGTGATCGACACCGCCGCCGCCGACCTGCGCCGGATCGAACGCGACCTGCACGACGGCGCCCAGGCCCGCCTGGTCGCGCTGGCGATGGACCTCGGCATGGCCAAGGAGCGGCTGCGCGAGGTGGAGACCCCGGCCGACATGGCCGCCGCGGCGTCGATGGTCGACAACGCCCACGGCGAGGTGAAGCTGGCCCTGAGAGAGCTGCGCGACCTGGCCCGCGGCATCCACCCGGCGGTGCTCACCGACCGCGGCCTGGACGCGGCGCTGTCCTCGGTGGCCGCCCGCTGCACCGTCCCCGGCGGGGTCCGGGTGAACGTCGAGCTGCTCGGCCCAGACGGCGTGGCCGAGCGCCCGGACTCGGCGGTCGAGGGCATCGCCTACTTCACGGTCAGCGAGCTGCTGACGAACGTCTCCAAGCACTCCGGCGCGCGGAGCGCCTCGGTGGAGGTCTGGCGCTCCGACGACCAGCTGATGCTGCTGGTCCAGGACGACGGCCGGGGCGGGGCGAGCGCCTACCCGGGCGGTGGCCTGGCCGGGCTGGCCGAGCGGGTCAGGGCGGTGGACGGGGTGTTCCTGGTGGAGAGCCCGGAGGGCGGCCCGACCACCGTCACCGTCGAACTGCCCTGGCGCACCCGCACCGCCCGCCACTGAGCACCCGGGCACGCGAAGGCGCCGGCGCCCCGCCGAGGCAGTGGCGGGACGCCGGCGCCGCTCCGGTGCGGCGCGGCCGGACCGCGCAACCCTTGCGCGGTGCGCGGGACCGGCCGGTGGCCGTACCGGGACCGAGGGGGCCGGCGCGGCCCTAGGAGGTCGTCTCCAGCGTGCCGAGCGTGACGTCGGCGGTCTGCGAGTTGCCGTCCCGGGTGTACGTCACGGTGACCTTCGCGCCCGGCGTGAGTGAGGCGAGGGCCGTGGTCAGGGCGTTCAGCGAGTCGACCGGGGTGTCGCCGATCTTGGTGATGACGTCCCCGGGCTGGAGCCCGGCCGCGGCGGCCGGGCCACTCGCGGTGACCGACACGATGACCGCGCCGGCCGGCTGGAACTGCTGGTCGAAGCTGGTCCGGGCGGTGATGCCGAGCGCGGCCCGGCCGGAGTTGGTGACCTTGCCCTGCTTGATCAGCTGGTTGGTGATGTTGGTGATGGTGGACGCCGGGATCGCGAAGCCGATGCCGGGCGCGGCGGCGCCGTTGGCCTGCGGCTCGGTGGCCGCGAGCGTGTTGATGCCGATCACCTGGCTGTCCAGGTTGACCAACGCGCCGCCACTGTTGCCCGGGTTGATCGCGGCCGAGGTCTGCACCATGTTGCCGATCGTGGCGCCCGGCGATCCGCCGCCCATGGGCTCGGAGACGGTCCGCCCGGTGGCCGAGACGATGCCCTGGGTGACGCTGCTGGAGAGCCCGAGCGGGCTGCCCAT
This sequence comes from Streptomyces sp. SP17BM10, assembly GCF_036322405.1. Lineage (NCBI taxonomy): Bacteria > Bacillati > Actinomycetota > Actinomycetes > Kitasatosporales > Streptomycetaceae > Streptomyces > Streptomyces sp. SP17BM10. The sequence goes on from NZ_JAQYXB010000652.1 coordinate 86,642, forward strand.
GGCGAGCGTGATCTGGCCCAGCTGGACCTTGCCCGAATCCCCGAAGACGGCGGGCTTGAGGCCGCTCGGCGGGCTGCTCAGCCTGATCACCGCGAGGTCGGAGTCGGGGTAGCTGCCGACCAGGCCGGCGTCCAGGGACTTGGTGCTGTTGGCCAGGGTGACGGCGAAGGTGGTCGCGGTCCCGACGACGTGGGCGTTGGTGACGATGTCGCCCTTGTCGTCGTAGACGATCCCCGAGCCGAGGCTGTCGCCGCTGACGATCTGGACCACCGACGGCAGCACCTCGGCGATCACCTTCTGGTAGGCGTCCTGGAGCTGGTTACCGCTGGTGGGCGGGGCCGAGGAACCCGTGGTGGCCGGTGACGAGGCCGCGGAGGAGGAGGCCGGGCCCGACGAGGGGGACTTGGCCGACGACGAACCGCTGCTGCACCCGGCCAGCCCCAGCGCGGCGGCCGTCAGGACCGCGACCGCGCCGGGCGCGCGCAGCCACCCGCGGAACGCCTTGGGTCCGGTCGGCCGCGGACCGGCCGGGAGGGGGCGGTTGTGTTCCTTCTTTCGGCTCACCTTGGCTGCCTCCGATTCGTCACCAGGCCGAGAGCACAGAAATCTTTGTCAGCATTTCACCGATTTGTCCGAATCGTTGGCTGGACTCGCCCGACCACACCGGTCAAAACGGGACGGCCTAGGATCGGGTCATGACCTGGTTGATCACTGGCGGTGCCGGATACATCGGCGGGCACGTGGTCCGTCAGCTGCTCGACGCGGGCGAGAGCGTGGCCGTCCTGGACGACCTCAGCACCGGCGACGCGAGCCGGCTGCCGGCCGACGTCGCGCTCGTCAAGGGCTCCACGCTGGACCGCGCCGTCGTGTCCGCCGCCATCCGCGAGCACGCGGTGACGGGGATCCTGCACTTCGCCGCGAAGAAGCAGGTGGGCGAGTCGGTCGAGCGCCCGTTCCTGTACTACCGCGAGAACATGCTCGGCCTGCAGACCGTCCTGGAGGCCGCCGCCGACGGGGGCGTGCGGCGCTTCCTGTTCTCCTCCTCGGCCGCCGTCTACGGCATGCCGGACGTCGACCTGGTCACCGAGGCCACCCCCTGCGCGCCGATGAACCCGTACGGCGAGACCAAGCTGGCCGGCGAGTGGCTGGTCGCCGCCGCCGGGCGGGCGCACGGCATGTCGACGATCTCGCTGCGGTACTTCAACGTGGCCGGCGCCGGCGCGCCGGAGCTGGCCGACACCGGGGTCTTCAACCTCGTCCCGATGGTCTTCGAGCGCCTCACCACCGGGCGGGCCCCGCGCGTCTTCGGCGCGGACTACCCCACCCCGGACGGCACCTGCGTGCGCGACTACATCCACGTGGCCGACGTCGCGTCGGCCCACGTCGCGGCCGCCCGGCGGCTCGCCGCCGACCCGCCGGGCGACACCGCGCTGGTGCTCAACATCGGCCGCGGCGAGGGCGTCAGCGTCCGCGAGATGCTGGCCCTGATCGGCGAGGTCACCGGGCACGACACCACCCCCGAGGTGACCCCGCGCCGCCCCGGCGACCCGGCCCGGGTGGTGGCCTCCGCCGACCTGATCGGCCGCGAATTGGGCTGGCACGCCCGGTACGACGTCGCCGAGATGGTCGCCTCCGCGTGGGAGGGCTGGTGCCACCACCACCCGGAGGCCCGCAGGGCCTAGGCCCGGGGCCCGGTCAGCGGGCGGGCACCGCCGTCCCGTAGAAGGCGTCCAGCGCGTACACGCAGCGGTCCTTGGAGCCGACGAACACCCGGCCGCCGACCGCCACCGGGGAGCCGGTCAGCTCGCCCTTGGTGCCGAGTTCCCAGCGCAGCTGACCGCTCGCCAGGTCCACCGTGTGCAGCGAGTGGTCCCGGCTGCCGAGGTGGACCAGGCCGTCCGCGACCGCCGGGGAACCGACGATCTCGCCGCGCGCGGTGTAGCGCCAGCGCTCCCGGCCGGTCGCAGCCTCGAACGCGTACAGCACCTCGCCGCTGCCGACCAGCACCATGCCCTCGCCGACCACGACCGGCTCGGCGCCCTGGCGGCTGCCGGTGGCACCGCGCCACCGGTCCCGGCCGGTGGCCGCGTCCAGCGCGTACACCGTGCCCAGGTAGTCGGCGACGTAGACGGCGTCCGCGTCCAGCGCGGGCGGGGTGAAGAGCACCACCGGCGCCTCGAAGCGCCAGCGCTCGACGCCGCTCGCCGCGTCCAGGGCGTACACCCGGGTGCCGGCCGTCACGTACAGCACGCCGCCGCGCTCGACGGGGTGCGACGGGACGTCCTCGCCGACCGGGAAGGACCAGCGCAGGCCCGCGCCGCGCGGGTCGACGCAGCGCAGCCGCCCGGCGCCGTAGTAGTACGCCGCGCCGGCCACCAGGACGGGTCCGGACTGCGGGTTCTCGTAGTCCTGCTGGGCGTCGTCGGCGCGCCACAGCTCGGCGCCGGTGGCGGCCGAACGCAGTTGGACGCCGCCGCCGCGCACGCCGCAACACAGCACGCCGTCGGCGGCGGACAGCGAGTAGACCCAGCCGTCCAGCGAGGTGCGCCAGCGCTCGGTGCCGTCCGCGACGTCCACGGTGTACAGGTGCGGGCCGTCGGCCGCGTGCACCCGGCCGGCGTCCACGGCGAGCGCCCAGGCCACGTCCCGGGTCTTGTAGCGGCGCTGGCCGGAGGCGATGTCCAGCGCGTGCACCTCGAAGGAGGAGACGAACAGGGTGCCGTCGGCGACCACCGGGGTGCCCCAGACGTCGTTGGACATCCGGAACCGCCAGGGCCGCCAGCGCGGCGCCGGAGCCGAGGGCTGGACGGGCGCCGGGAGGGGCGTCCGGGCCGGCGGCGCGGCCGCCCGGCGCACCCACTCGGTCTCGGCCGGCGTGGCGCCGGGGCCGGTCTGCTCGTGCTCGGCCCGCGGCCCGGGGCCTATCCGCACGGACGCGCCGGGCAGCCGCACCTCGGCGCCGCCGTCGGTGGGCGCCCGGTGCTTGTTGGGCGAGCGGATCTTCTCGGTGGCGATCTCGGCCTCCGACGCCTGGCCGGGCCGGACGTGCACCGGACCGAGCGGCGGCGGGGCGTGGCCGCCCGGGTGCTGGGTGCGCGGGTCCTCGACGCCGGGGCGCTGCGTCGGCACGCCCTGGTGCGACGGCTGCCGGTGCGGGACGGGCACCGGCGGCTCGGCCGGGTGCAGCGGCCCGGCGACCGGCGGGGCCACCGGCGGGGCGGGAGGCGCGGGCGGCGCGGCGGGCTGGCGCCGACCGCGCTTGCGCTCGATCAGCTCCAGCGCGTTGGCCGGGAGCCAGTCCCCGGCCTCGCCGGAGGCGTCGTCCCGGGAGAACAGGTGCGGGGCCAGTTCGGCCTGGATCTGCGCCGGGGTGGGCCGGTGCTCGGGCGAGGGCCGCATGCAGGCGCGGACCAGGTCCATCAGCTCGACCGGCATCCCCGAGTAGTCGGGCTGCTCGCGCAGGAGCTGGAACACCGTCTCGACCGGGTTCGAGCCGCGGAAGGGCGGGTGCCCGGTGGCGCAGAAGACCATCAGCGAGCCGAGCGAGAAGACGTCGCTGGCGCCCCGGACGGTCCGGCTGTCGCGGGCCTGCTCGGGCGACATGTACGCGGGGGTGCCGACCGCGACGTTGGTCATGGTGAGCCGGGTGCTGGAGACGCCGGCCGCGATGCCGAAGTCGATCACCTTGGGGCCGTCCTCGACCACCAGGACGTTCGAGGGTTTCAGGTCGCGGTGGATCAGCCCGGCCGCGTGGATGGACTGCAGCGCCTCGGCGATGCCGGCCACCAGCCAGCGGGTGGCGTCCACCGGCAGCGGGCCGCACTCCTCGACCAGGTCCTCCAGGGAGGGCGCCGGGATGTAGGCGGTCGCCAGCCAGGGCACGCGCGCGTCGGCGTCGGCGTCCACGACGGCCGCCGTGTAGAAGCCGCCGACCGTCTTGGCCGCGGCGATCTCGCGCGCGAAGCGGACCCGGAAGAGCTCGTCCTCGGCCAGCTCCCCCCGGACGGTCTTGATGGCCACGCGCCGGCCGGAGGCGGAGCGTGCCAGGTAGACCAGGCCCATCCCGCCCGCGCCGAGCCGCCCCAGCACCTCGAAGGGCCCGATCCGCCTCGGATCGTGCGCCGTCAGCTGGTCCACTCCGCTGCCACCTCCCCGTCCAGGCACCCGCCGCGTGGTGCCGGACCCGATTCTCCATGGCCGCCCGGCCCATCTCCAACCTCCCCCGCCCATGAGCGGCGGGGCTCCGGCGGACGGCACCGTCGGGTCAGTGGTGGCACAACGGCCGGATTCTGACGCCCGCTCCGCCGGTGGCTTGCGCCCGGGCCGTCCGACGCGCTCACCGACCCCATGTCACCCCACCCCGATTTTCGTCACGCTCTGTCACTCGACCACCCCTCAGCGGACTCGCCGTCACGCTGTGAGATCGAAAGCACACGGGGGGGCTACATCGAGACGCGGTGAATATCCGTCCGAAGTGGTTCATGCCCCTATACGAACCCCCGAGCGGAGTAATAGTCGCATCACCGAATCGCGCCAAGATCGTGCCACGGTAAGCTGACGGCATGACAGGACAAGTTCGCACCGTCGACGGTCGCGTCGCCGGGCGACGCGGACAGGAGACGCGGCAGAAGCTGCTCGACTGCCTCCGCGAGATGCTCAGCACGTCGCCCTATCGGGACGTCAAGGTCATCGACGTCGCCCGTATGGCGGGTACCTCCCCCGCGACCTTCTACCAGTACTTCCCGGATGTCGAGGGCGCTGTCCTCGAAATCGCCGAGGAAATGGCCAAGGACGCCGACACCCTCAAAGAGCTGGTGGCCGGAAAGTCCTGGGCAGGGAAGTCCGGACCGACCACTTCGGAAGAACTGGTCGACGGATTCCTCGCCTTCTGGCGCAAGAACGACGCCATTCTCCGAGTGGTCACGCTCGGTGCCGCCGAAGGGGACAAGCGGTTCTTCAAGATCCGCATGACCGTCCTCAACGCGGTCGCCAAGCCGCTCGCGGATGCCGTCAAGGAACTCCAGGCGAAGGGACAGGCCGACAAGTCACTCGATCCCAACGCCGTCTCCGGGGCCCTGGTCTCGCTGCTCGCCTCGGCGGCCGAGCACCAGAAGGCCTTCACCTCCTGGGGCGTCAAGGTCAAGGACCTCAAGCCCAACCTCGCTCCACTGGTGTACCTGGGTGTCACCGGCAAGAAGGCGCCCAAGTAGACCATCCGCTCATCCGACCATCCGCCCGCGCGCAGCCCCGGCCTCCTGTCCGGGGAACGACGGACGGCGGCCGTGTCCTCGGGGGAGGTCCGCCGACGTACCGCAGCGCGCCAGGGCCAGACATGCCGGTGGGCGGGCACCCCTCACACAGGGTGCCCGCCCACCGGCATGTTCCGCTCCAGGTGTCGGACGGTGTCGGTGCCGCCTCAGGGGCAGCGGACCACCTGGCCGGCGTAGGCCAGGCCGCCGCCGAAGCCGAACAGCAGGACCGGGTCGCCGGGCGACAGCTCGCCGCGCTCGACCAGCTTGGAGAATGCCAGCGGGATGGACGCGGCCGAGGTGTTGCCGGACTCCACGACGTCCCGGGCCACCACCGCGTCGGTGACGCCCAGCTTGTTGGCGATCGCGTCGATGATCCGCAGGTTCGCCTGGTGCGGCACGAAGCCCTTCAGCTCGGACGGGTCGATCCCGGCCCGCTCGCAGGCCTGCCGGGCGAGCGGGGCCAGCTGGGTGGTGGCCCAGCGGAAGACCGACTGGCCCTGCTGGCTGATCACCGGGTCCCAGCCGGTGATCACCACGGCGTCGCCCTTCTCCGGCTCGGAGCCCCAGACCACCGGGCCGATGCCCGGCTCGGCGCCGTCCTCCTGGGCCTCGACGACCGCGGCGCCGGCACCGTCGCCGAAGATCACGCAGGTCGAGCGGTCGGTCCAGTCGAGGGTGTCGGACATCCGCTCGGCGCCGATCACCAGCGCCCGGCGGGCCGCGCCGGCCCGGATCGCGTGGTCGACGGTGGCCAGCGCGTACGAGAAGCCGGAACAGACCGTGTTGATGTCGTAGGCGGCCGGAGCCCGGACGCCGAGCCGGGCGGCCACGGCGGCGGCCGTGTTGGGGCTGCGCTCGACGGCGGTGCAGGTGGCGACCACGACGAGGTCGATCTCGTCGGCGGTGCGGCCGCTGCGGGCCAGCGCCTTCTGGGCCGCCTCGGTGGCCATGTCGACGAGGGTCTCGCCCTCGGCGATGTGCCGGGTCCTGATCCCCACCCGGGCGCGGACCCACTCGTCGGTCGTGTCGACGAGCGTCGCCAGGTCGTCGTTGGAGAGGACCTTGGGGGGCTGGTAGTGACCGAGTGCCACGATGCGCGAACCGCTCATGCTGCCATGCAACCGGGTTACCCGCTGGTCAGCCGGGCACCATCGGCTACAGGATCCGCCCCCGTGAACTGTAGGTAGCCGACAAGGGGCGTTGCGGCACTTGGGGTTCCGCTTGGCCCGCGGACGCAGCGGCCCGTCCGGGGTCAGGTCGCCAGCGAGGTCGCGTCGCCCATCACGATCACCGGATGGGCGGCCGGATCCAGGGTGCGGATGAGCTGCGCCATCTTGTCCTCGGGGATGGAGACGCAGCCGTGGGTGGGGCCGTCGTGGTCGACGTGCAGCCAGATGCCGCCGCCCTTGGACTTGCCGTCGGGGCGGCGCGGGTCGAGCGGGGAGGAGCCGGGCACCCGGTTGTAGTTGATCGCCACGACGTAGTCGAACGAGCCGGCCAGCTGGTCGCCGAAGAAGCCCGTCCCGGAGACCACGAAGCTCGGGTCCTTGTCGTACGGGAGCTTGCTGCCGGGGTCGGCGTTGCGGCCGCCGGCGTCGGTGAGGGAGAAGACGCCGATCGGGCTGCGCAGGTCGCCCTCGTTGTGGCTGGTGGTCCAGCCGTTCTTGCCGTTGTGGCCCTGCCAGGTCTCGCCGGCCAGCCAGCGGCCCTCCGGGGTCCGGGTCCACAGCGTCACGCTGTTCTTGTCGGTGTCCTTGCCCTGGCCGGTGGCCACCACGACCTGGTTGGTCTGCGCGGGTATCCGGGCGGTGAAGGACGCGCCGAGGCCGGGTATCGCGGCCACCGAGCCGTCGTCACGGGTCTCGCTCCGGCCGGCGACCGCGGCCTGGTTCTGCCGGTCCGCGGCGGCCTGGGCGGCGGCGGCCGGGGCGGGCCGGTCGGGCGTGCTGACGCCCTCGGGGCCGGGGCCGTCGGCGGTGGTGACGCCCGGCTTGGCGGTGTCCTGGCCGACGGTGTACCAACCCGCGGCGGCCGCGACCAGCAGCGCGGTGCCGGCCATCACGGCCTTGCCGTGGCGCTTCTTCTTCGCCTTGCGGCGGCGGCCGCGGGCGGCCGTCCTGGCGCCCGTGGCGGGGGCCGCTGCGGCCTGCGGCGCGGGCACGGACACGAGGACCGGCTCGGGCTCGTACAGCGGCTCTGGCTCGTAGTACAGCGGCTCCGGTGCCTCGAAGGCCTCCGGCGCCTGCGCGTGCGGCTGGAACGGTTCGTCGTACGCGTCGAAGTACCCGTCAGCAGGCTGCTGGTACGGCTGGTAATGGCCGTACGGCGCCTCGTGGACCGGCTCCTGGTACGGCTCCCGGTACGGCTCGCAGGAGCCGTACGGCGGCTCCTGCGGCTGCTGCGGCACGCCGTACGACGGCTCGTACGGCGGGTACGCGGTGGCGCGATGTGAACCGGACATGGGGCCGATCCTGCCAAACGCCGTACCCGTTGGTAAACCCGGGCGTTGTACGGGAGCTGTGAAGGCGCCCGTCCCCCGGGCCGGCGGTGCGGCCCGGGGGACGGGAACGTACAGGTGGGGGTGGGTCAGAGGCGCATCGCCTGCGGGGTCTCGCGGCGCGTCAGGTCGGGGCCCTCGTACTCGCGGATGACCTCGTAGCGGGTGTTGCGCTCGACCGGGCGGAAGCCGGCGTCGCGGATCAGGCCGAGCAGGTCGTCGCGGCCCAGCTTGTTCGGGGTGCCGAAGTTGTCCGCGTCGTGGGTGATCTTGTACTCGACCACCGAGCCGTCCATGTCGTCCGCGCCGTGGCTGAGCGCCAGCTGGGCGGTGGTGACGCCGTGCATCACCCAGAAGACCTTGACGTGCGGGACGTTGTCGAAGAGCAGCCGGGAGACCGCGAAGGTCTTCAGCGCCTCGGCGCCGGTGGCCATCTCGGTGCGCGCCATCAGGCGGTTGCGCACGACGCCGTCCTTGGAGTCGTGGAAGTCGTGCTGGTAGCGCAGCGGGATGAAGACCTGGAAGCCGCCGGTCTCGTCCTGCAGCTCGCGCAGCCGCAGGACGTGGTCGACGCGGTGGCGGGGCTCCTCGATGTGGCCGTACAGCATGGTGCAGGGCGTCTTCAGGCCCTTGCCGTGCGCCAGGCGGTGGATCCGCGACCAGTCCTCCCAGTGGGTGTCGTGGTCGACGATGTGCTGGCGGACCTCCCAGTCGAAGATCTCCGCGCCGCCGCCGGTCAGCGACTCCAGTCCGGCGTCGATCAGCTCGTCGAGGATCTCGTCCGCGGACAGGCCGCTGATCTTCTCGAACCAGTGGATCTCGGTGGCGGTGAAGGCCTTCAGCGAGACGTTCGGCAGGGCCGCCTTCAGCTCCCGCAGCGAGCGCGGGTAGTAGCGCCAGGGCAGGGTCGGGTGCAGGCCGTTGACGATGTGCAGCTCGGTGAGGGACTCGACCTCCATCGCCTTGGCGAGGCGGACGGCCTCCTCGATGCGCATCGTGTACGCGTCCTTCTCGCCCGGCTTGCGCTGGAACGAGCAGTAGGCGCAGGACGCGCTGCACACGTTGGTCATGTTGAGGTGGCGGTTGACGTTGAAGTGGACGACGTCGCCGTTCTTCCGCGTCCGCACGTGGTGCGCCAGGCCGCCCAGCCAGGCCAGGTCGTCGCTCTCGTAGAGCGCGATCCCGTCCTCGCGGGTCAGCCGCTCACCCGCGTAGACCTTCGCCTCCAGCTCTCGCTTGAGCCCTGCGTCCATGCGGTGACCCGCCTCCTCCGACTTCGATTCCTTGCCGGAACGAGCGTACGCCTATGCCGCGAGCAGCTCCGCGAGCAGTGCCGGTTCGATGTTCCCGCCGCTCACCACGGCCGCGACCGCCCGGCCGCCGGTCTGCTCGGCGCGGTGGAAGTACGCGGCCGGGGCGACCGCGCCGGAGGGTTCGGCGACCAGACGGCCGCGGCGGGCCAGCAGGGCGACGGTGGCCCGGATCTCGTCCTCGGTGACGGTGACGATGTCGTCCACGTACGTGGCCAGGTGCTCGTACGGGAGCACCCCGACGGACGGGGTGCGCAGGCCGTCCGCGATGGTGCGGTAGGTGTCGGCGACCGGCCACTCGACCCGGCGGCCGGTGCGCAGGCTCTCCCGGGCGTCCGCCGCGAGCTCCGGCTCGACGCCGATCACCCGGATCTCCGGGCGGGTGAGCTTGAGCGCGGCCGCCGTCCCGCCGATCAGGCCGCCGCCGCTGACCGGCACCAGGACGGTGTCCAGCGCGGCCGGGGCGTCCTCGGCGATCTCCAGGCCCACCGTGCCCTGGCCCGCGATGATGTACGGGTCGTCGTACGGGGGCACCCACACGTAGCCGTGCCGCTCGGCCAGTTCGCCGGGCAGCGCGTCCCGCTCCCCGGGCGGCACGAGGATCACCTCGGCGCCGTAGCCGCGGGTGGCCTCCACCTTGACGGCGGGTGAGGTGTCCGGCATGACGATGACGGCCTTGATCCCCAGCAGCCCGGCCGCGTACGCGACCGCCTGCGCGTGGTTGCCGCTCGACTGGGCGACCACGCCGCGGGCCCGCTCGCCGTCGGTGAGCGCGGCCAGCCGGTTGTAGGCGCCGCGGGTCTTGAAGGCGCCGGTCGGCTGGAGGTTCTCCGGCTTGAGCCAGAGGCGGCGCTCGCCCTCGGCCGCCCACGGGGCGGGGACCAGCGGGGTGCGCACCGCGACCCCCGCGATCCGCTCCCGGGCCGCGTGCAGCTCCTCCAGACCGACCAGTGCCATGACGTCACTCTCCTTCGGGAGGGAGATCGCTCACCCGGTTCTCCCACTTCGTGGAGAGTACGACGGTGGTGCGGGTGCGGGCCACGCCCTTCGTGCCCGAGATCCGCTTCACCACCGACTCCAGGCCGGCCACGTCGGCCACCCGGACCTTGAGCATGTAGGAGTCGTCACCCGCGATGAACCAGCAGTCCTCGACCTCGTTGAGGTCCTTCAGCCGGAACGCGACGTCCTCGTGGTCGGCCGCGTCGGTCAGCTGGAGACCGATCAGGGCCGTGACGCCGAAGCCGAGCGAGGCCGGGTTGACCGTCGCGCGGTAGCCGGTGATCACCCCGGCCTGCTCCAGGCGGTTGATGCGGTCCGTGACGCTCGGGCCGGAGAGTCCGACCAGCCGGCCCAGCTCGGCGTAGGACGCACGGCCGTTCTCCCGGAGCGCCTGGATGAGCTGTCTGTCCACCGTGTCCATATACCGTCCGCGTCCTTCCGAACCTCACCAGACCCACAGATCATTATCCGGATTCAAAGGCGCCGCGCAGGGACCAACCCGGATATCGCAGAGAACATACTCTCCCGCCCCCGGCTTCCTCACTCCCCCTCAGCCGCCGCCGGTGCGCCGACGCCGCCGCGGCGCGCCGCGGCGCCCAACTCCCCTTCCCAGCGCCGGTACAGGGAATGCGGCACGCCGACGGCGTCGAGCACCCGGCCGGCGACGAAATCGACGAGTTCGCGCACGGTGGAGCCGCCCGCGTAGAAACCGGGCGACGCGGGGAGCACGACGGCGCCCTGGGCGTCCAGTTCCACCAAGTGCTTCAACGTCACCCCGTTGAGTGGCGTCTCGCGTACGCACACGACCAGTGGGCGGCGCTCCTTGAGGGTGACGCTGGCCACCCGCTGGAGCAGGTCCTTGCTCAGGCCGAGCGCGATCCCGGCCACCGCGCCGGTGGTCGCCGGGACGACCAGCATGCCCTTGGCCGGGTACGAGCCGCTGGACGGGCCGGCCGCGAAGTCCCCCGCGGACCAGTGGCGGACGTCGTCCAGGCCCTCGTCGCCGCCCAGCCACTCGGCGAGGTCGCTGCGCCAGTGCGCGTCCCGGAAGGAGATGCCGGTCTCGTCCAGGATGGTGAGCCGGGCGGCCCGGCTGACGATCAGGTCGACGGACTCCCCGGCCGCGAGCAGCGCACGGATCACGGACGCGGCGTAGGGCGTCCCGGACGCGCCCGAGACCCCGACCACCCACGGTTGACGCTTCACAGTTCCCATGGGCCATTTCTATCCGGCCCCACCCGGCGCGGCCGCATCCGCGCGGTCCCCTGCGAGGATGAGGCCATGGCAGCGACCCTCGTCGACCTCACCCACCAGGTGACCACCGCGATGCCGGTCTACCCCGGCGATCCGGCGGTCGTGCTGGAACCCGCGCTCACCACCGCGACCGCCGGAGTGAACGTGCTGGCCCTGCACCTCGGCTCGCAGTCGGGGACGCACGTGGACGCCCCGTACCACGTGGACGTCACCTGGCCGACGCTCGACGGCCTCCCGCTGGCGCGCTTCACGGGCCCCGCGGTGGTCGCCGACCTGCGCGGGCTGGAGCCCCGGGCGGCCGTCACGCCCGAGCTGCTCGCGCCCGCGCTGGAGCGGGCGGGCGAGGGCACCGTCCTGCTGCTGGCCACCGGCTGGGCCCGGCACTGGGCCACCGACGCGTACTTCGCGCACCCGAGCCTGACCCCGGACGCGGCCGAGGCGATCGTCGCGGCCGGGGTCCGCACGGTCGGCGTGGACGCGCTGAGCGTCGACCCCACCCCCGACCCGGGGCCGGGCGACCCGGCGGTCGCCGCACTGCTCGCCGGCCTCGCCGACGAGCACGACCAGCCGACCGCCGACGAGCCGACCCTGGCCGCGCACCGGGTGCTGCTGGGGGCGCCCGGCGGCGGGGTGATCGCGGAGAACCTGACCGACCTGCGGGCCCTGCTGGAGGCCCAGGAGGCCGGGCTGCCGGTGGACGTCTCGCTGTTCCCCCTACGGCTGGTCGCGGCGGACGGCGCACCGGTCCGGGCGGTGGCCCGGCTGGGGTGACCGGGTCGCGCCCGCCCCTTCTCCGGGGCGCTCCGGGGGCGTCCGGCTCCGGCCGACCGGCCCGCCCCACTTGGTCTAGACCATCCCCCGACCCCGCCGGTACGCTGTCCGCCCATGGCAGAGATCATCGGAGTGATCGAGCGACTCTGGCGCTACCCCGTGAAGTCCACCGGCGGCGAGCGGCTCGACTCCGTCGAGGTGGAGCGGCGCGGCCTGGCCGGCGACCGCCTCTACGCCGTCCGCGACGCGGCCGGCAAGTTCGGCTCGGGCAAGAACACCCGCCGCTTCCGGCGGATGGACGGCCTGCTCCGGCTCTCCTCCAGACTCGGCCACCGGCTCGACGGCCCCGACCTGCTCGACCCGCTCGGCCGCCCGGTCGCCGACCCGACCGCCTTCCTGCGCGCCTACCTCCAGCGCGAGGACGTCGAACTCGCCCGCGAGGACGCCGTCTCGCACGTCGACCGGCTGCCGGTGAGCGTGGTCACCACCGCCACCCTCGACTGGGCCCGCGAGGCCGCCCCGCTCACCGTCGTCGACGAACGCCGGTTCCGCCCCAACATCGTGCTGCGCACCCCGCCCGGCACCCCGCCGTTCGTCGAGGACGGCTGGTTCGGCCGCGAGGGGCGCACCGAAGCCCCGGACGGCGCCCGGCTCGCCTTCGTCCGCTCCAGCGAGCGCTGCGTCATGACCTCCGCCGCCCAGCCGGGACTCCCGCACGCGCCGGAGCTGCTCAAGGCCATCGTGGCCGCCCACGACGGCCGGCTCGACGCCCTCGCGGAGGTCGCCGCGCCGGGCCGACTGAGGGTGGGCGACCGGCTGACGCTCAGCTGATCCGCCATCCCATGGCTTGAATGGACGAACCGTCAGCCCGGGGCGGGCACACCGGCACACCGGCCCGCCCCACCGGTCCGCGAAGATCCGCCGACCGCGCGGCCCTGTTCCGCCGAGCGGCCCGGCGGGGGCTTGCGGATCAGATTCCGAGACCCCGGATGATCAGGTCCACCAGGGCGAAGAAGAAGAGCGAGATGCCGACGAAGCCGTTGGTCTGGAAGAACGCGCGGTTGAGCCTGGACAGGTCGCCCGGACGCACGATGGTGTGCTCGTAGACGAACGCGCCGGCCACGACGAGCAGGCCGATCCAGAACGCCACGCCGGCACCGGTGAGGACGCCGAACCAGGCCAGCAGGGCCGTGGTGACGAGGTGACAGACGCGGGCGCCCCGGATCGCCGCCGGGATGCCGAAGCGGGCCGGCACCGAGCGCACGCCGCCGTGCCGGTCGGACTGCACGTCCTGGCAGGCGTAGATGAGGTCGAACCCGCCGATCCAGATCCCGACCGCCACGCCGAGCACGACGGCCTCCCAGGACCAGCTGCCGGTCACCGCGAGCCACGCGCCCACCGGGCCCATCGCCTGTGCCAGCCCGAGGATCGCCTGCGGGAAGTCGGTGAACCGCTTGCCGTAGGGGTAGACGACCATCGGCACGACCGCCACCGGCGCGAGCGCGAGGCACAGCGGGTTCAGCATGGCCGCCGCGCCGAGGAACACCACCAGGGCGACCGCCGAGCCGGTGTAGGCGGTCTTCAACGAGACGGCGCCGGTGACCAGTTCGCGCCCGGCGGTGCGCGGGTTCCGGGCGTCGATCTCGCGGTCGATGATCCGGTTGGCGGCCATCGCGAAGGTCCGCAGGCCGACCATGCAGACTGTGACGACGAACAGCTGGCCCCAGTGCACCCGCTTGTCGGCGAGGAACATGGCCGTCAGCGCGGCGATGTAGGCGAAGGGCAGGGCGAAGACCGAGTGCTCGATCATCACCAGGCGCAGGAAGGCCGACACGCCCCCGCGAGTGCGGGGGGATTCGCCGTGCCCCCCGTTGCCGAGCGTACCGACTCCCGTGCTCACAGCCCGTACTCCTTCCAGCGGCGCGACACGAGGGCGGCCGTGGCCGGGTCCGAGGAGACCATCTCGGGCCAGCCGCCGTCGCGGGTGTAGCCCTCCTCGGGGAGCTTGCGGGTCGCGTCGATGCCCGCCTTGCCGCCCCAGAACTGCTGGTAGGAGGCGTGGTCGAGGTGGTCGACCGGGCCCTCGACGACCGTCAGGTCGCGGCTGTAGTCGACGTTGCCGAAGGCCCTCCAGGCGACCTCCTGGTAGTCGTGCACGTCGCAGTCCGCGTCCACCACGATGATCAGCTTGGTCAGCGACATCATGTGCGCGCCCCAGATCGCGTGCATCGTCTTCTGGGCGTGCTTCGGGTACTTCTTGTCGATCGAGACGATCACGCAGTTGTGGAAGCCGCCGGCCTCCGGCAGGTCGTAGTCGACGATGTCCGGGATGATGATCTTCAGCAGCGGCAGGAAGAACCGCTCGGTGAACTTGCCCAGCGGACCGTCCTCGGTCGGCGGGCGGCCGACCACGATGGACTGCAGGACCGGGCGGCGGCGCATCGTCACGCAGTCGATCTTCAGCGCCGGGAACGGCTCCTGCGGCGTGTAGAAGCCGGTGTGGTCGCCGAACGGCCCCTCGGGGAGCATCTCGCCGGGCTCCAGCCAGCCCTCCAGCACGACCTCGGCGTCGGCCGGCACCTGGAGCGGGACGGTCTTGCAGTCGACCATCCGCACGCGCTCGCCGGCGACGAACCCGGCGAACAGGTACTCGTCGATGTCCCCCGGCAGCGGCGCGGTGGCCGCGTACGTGACGGCCGGCGGGCAGCCGAAGGCGATCGCGACCGGCAGGCGCTCACCGCGCCTGGCGGCCACCGCGTAGTGGTTGCGGCTGTCCTTGTGGATCTGCCAGTGCATGCCGATCGTCCGGCGGTCGTGCCGCTGGAGCCGGTAGAGGCCGAGGTTGCGGATGCCCGTGTCCGGGTCCTTGGTGTGGGTGAGGCCCAGGTTGAAGAAGGAGCCGCCGTCCATCGGCCAGGTGAAGAGCGCGGGAAGCCCGTCCAGGTCGACGTCGTCGCCGGTGAGCACGACCTCCTGCACCGGGGCGTCCTTCACGTGCCGCGGCGGGACGTGCGCCATCGAGGCGAGCTTGCCGAAGGCGTCCCGGAAGCCGGTGAAGCCCTGCGGCAGTTCGGGCTTGAGCAGGCCGGCGATCTTCTCGGAGATGTCGTCCGGACCCTTGAGGCCGAGCGCCTTGGCCAGGCGGCGCTCGGTGCCGAAGACGTTCATCGCGAGCGGCATCGACGAGCCCTTGACGTTCTCGAAGAGCAGCGCCGGGCCCTTGGCCTTCTGCACCCGGTCGACGATCTCGCCGATCTCCAGGTGCGGGTCCACCTCCGCCTTGATGCGCTTGAGGTCGCCCTCGCGGTCGAGGGCTCGGAGAAACGAGCGGAGATCGTCGTATGCCATGCCAGTCAGTATCCGCCACCCGATAGCCTGGATCCGTCAAGGGCCCCCGGGGAGGGCCCCAGGACGCAGCCCGCCACAGTCGCCGTCGCCGGGGGAGATCGCCGCCGTGCTCAGGATCCTGACCTTCGTCGTTCCGCTCGCCCTGTGGGTGTGGGCCTTCATCGACTGCCTGACCACGCCCGAGGACGAGGTGAAGCACCTGCCCAAGGTGGTGTGGGTGATCATCGTGCTGCTGTTCCCGCTGGTCGGCTCGATCGCCTGGCTGGTGGCGGGCAAGCAGCGCGGCGGCGCGCGGATCGCCGGCGGCGGGCCGGCCTCCGGCCGACCGGAGCACGGGGGCCCGCGCGGCGGCCGTCCGCTCGCGCCGGACGACGACCCGGAGTTCCTCGCCTCCTTGAAGAAGCCCGACAACGCCCACGAGGACATGCTCAAGCAGTGGGAGGCGGACCTGCGCCGCCGCGAACGGGAACTGCGGGGCAAGGACGAGCCGGAGGAAGGCCACAAGGGCTGACCCGCCCGTTCGGAGGATCCCTCGGACAGCCCACCCGGCAGGCGTCGGGTGGGCTGTGGCGTTTTTGGCGCTTCCCTACGACTGTGGCCCTACTACCACGACTCCTACCGGTGGCCCCACCAGACTTTAGCGGCGCTTGAGCGGGGCCCCAGTCGGCTCGCCTACGCTCCCGGGTGACGGCCCTGACCTGCGCTTTCCTTCATGCTCAGATCATCGGACCATCATCTGTCCGACAACCCCCGGTATTCGAACGGACACCGAGCGCAGTGGGTGAGGTCCGGTCGCTTCTGTACAGGCCTGACAGCCAAACGCTCCCGACCTTGTACGGAATCGACGCCGAAACCAGCGCACGGCCCCTCGTACAGTCATAAGTGAAGAAAGTGATTCGCAGCCGGGGGCACAGCAGACGTTGGCTGTCGGACAGTTCCCTCACCCTTGGAGTGGTTCGAGATGACGGTTGTGCATGAGGCGCCGGTCGGCGGCGAGATCCCGGAGATTCCGGCCGACGCCCGAGGTCGGGTCGCCGAGCTGCACGAACTGCGCGAGAAGGTCCGGCGCGGCCCGAGCGAGAAGGCCACCGAGGCCCAGCACGCGAAGGGCAAGCTGACCGCCCGCGAGCGCATCGACCTGCTCCTGGACGAGGGCTCCTTCCACGAGGTGGAGCCGCTGCGCCGGCACCGCGCCACGGGCTTCGGCCTGGAGGCCAAGAAGCCGCACACGGACGGCGTCGTCGTCGGCTGGGGCACCGTCCACGGCCGGACCGTCTTCACCTACGCCCACGACTTCCGGATCTTCGGCGGCGCGCTGGGCGAGGCCCACGCGCAGAAGATCCACAAGATCATGGACATGGCCATCGCGGCCGGCGCTCCCCTGGTCTCCCTGAACGACGGCGCCGGCGCCCGCATCCAGGAGGGCGTCACCGCCCTCGCCGGCTACGGCGGCATCTTCCAGCGCAACACCAAGGCCTCGGGCGTCATCCCGCAGATCTCGGTGATGCTCGGCCCGTGCGCCGGCGGCGCCGCGTACTCCCCCGCGCTGACCGACTTCGTCTTCATGGTCCGCGAGACCTCGCAGATGTTCATCACCGGGCCGGACGTCGTCCAGGCCGTGACCGGCGAGAAGATCAGCCAGAACGGCCTCGGCGGCGCCGACGTCCACGCGGGCGTGTCCGGCGTGGCGCACTTCATCTACGACGACGAGCAGTCGTGCATCGAGGAGGTCCGCTACCTCCTGTCGCTGCTGCCGCAGAACAACCGCGAGATGCCGCCCTCCGTCCTCAGCGAGGACCCGGTCGCGCGCCGCAACGACAGCCTGCTCGACCTGGTGCCGGCGGACGGCAACCGCCCGTACGACATGCGCAAGGTCATCGAGGAGATCGTCGACCACGGCGAGTACCTGGAGGTCCACGAGCGCTGGGCGACCAACGTCCTGTGCGTGCTGGCCCGGGTCGACGGCCACGTCGTCGGCATCATCGCCAACCAGCCGCAGTCGCTGGCCGGCGTCCTCGACATCAATGCGAGCGAGAAGGCCGCGCGCTTCGTCCAGATGTGCGACGCGTTCAACATCCCGCTGGTGACCCTGCTGGACGTCCCGGGCTTCCTGCCCGGCGTCGACCAGGAGCACGGCGGCATCATCCGGCACGGCGCCAAGCTGCTCTACGCCTACTGCAACGCCACCGTCCCGCGCATCTCGCTCATCCTGCGCAAGGCGTACGGCGGCGCCTACATCGTCATGGACTCCCAGTCC
>NZ_JAQYXB010000653.1:0-418 GCF_036322405.1 Streptomyces sp. SP17BM10
CAGATGAGCCAGGCCGCACAGAACCTGAACTGGCTGATCACCAATTTCGTGGACAACACCCCCGGGGTGTCCCACACCGTGGTGGTCTCCGCGGACGGCCTCCTGCTGTGCATGTCCGAGGGCTTCCCCCGGGACCGCGCCGACCAGCTCGCCGCCGTGGCCTCCGGCCTCACCTCCCTCACCTCCGGCGCCAGCCGGATCTTCGAGGGCGGCGAGGTCAACCAGACCGTCGTCGAGATGGAACGGGGCTTCCTGTTCCTCATGGCCATCAGCGACGGCTCCGCCCTCGCCGTCCTGGCCGCCCCCGACTCCGACATCGGCCTCGTCGGCTACGAGATGGCCCTGCTCGTCGACCGCGCAGGCGCCGTCCTCACCCCCGCGCTCCGCGCAGAACTCCAGGGCAGTCTCCTGCACTGAC
>NZ_JAQYXB010000654.1:0-302 GCF_036322405.1 Streptomyces sp. SP17BM10
CGCCGAGCCGCCCGCCGAGCACGAGCAGGACGGCGAAGGCGATGCCGTAGCCGGCGGCGACGAGCTCCAGGACGGCGGTCCCGGCGGCGAGGTCGTTGTCGATGGTGGGCAGGGCCTCGTTGACGATGATTATGTCGTGCATCGGATGTAACGGGCCGAGATGGAGGGTGTTCAGACCGGCGGTGCGGTGGGACGGGGTGCGGGGGGGGGCCGCGGCGGTGCGGGGGGTGGTGGCGGTGGGGAGGGGGGTGGGGGCGACGGCGAGTTGTTGGGTCACGGGTCATACGATCCGCTCGGCGTTA
>NZ_JAQYXB010000655.1:0-283 GCF_036322405.1 Streptomyces sp. SP17BM10
CCAGGAGCCGTTGAGGCTGGTGGCGGTGAAGGAGCGGAAGTAGCGCTGTTCGTTGGCGCCGCGGGCTTCGACGATCATGAGGTACTGGTTCTGGCCCTGGACCTTGTAGACCTGGGGGGCCTCGAAGAGGTTCTTCACGGTATCGGTCATGACGGTGGTGTAGGAGGAGCCGAAGTTTCCGGGGAAGTTGCCGATGGGCATGCTCGCGCGGTAGATGCTGCCGTTGTCGCCGGCGAAGAACAGGTACATGTTCTGGTCGTCGGCGATGAGGGTCTGGTCGATC
>NZ_JAQYXB010000656.1:0-29516 GCF_036322405.1 Streptomyces sp. SP17BM10
GCCCGCCGCGGGCATCGTCGCCGAGGCGATGGTGGCGCTGGTGCTGGCCGACGCGGTCAACGAGAAGTTCGGCGGCGACCACGTCTCCGAGACGCGCCGCAACGTGCAGAGCTACCTCGACCACCTGATCATCCGATGAGCCAGCCCGTGGTTGTGCTGGTCGGCCCGCCCGGCAGTGGCAAGTCCACGGTCGGCCGGACCCTGGCCGAGCGCCTGGGCGTCGGATTCCGCGACACCGACGCCGACATCGAGGCGCTGGCCGACAAGCCGATCCCCGAGATCTTCATCGACGAGGGCGAGCCGCACTTCCGCGAGCTGGAGGTCCGCGCGGTGCGCGCGGCCGCCGAGGGCCACGACGGCGTGCTCGCGCTCGGCGGCGGCGCGGTCATGGCCGAGGCCACCCGCGCGCTGCTGCGCGAGCTGCCCGTGGTGTTCCTGGAGGTCCCGCTGGGCGACGCCGTCAAGCGGGTCGGGCTGGACGCCCCGCGGCCGCTGCTGGCCGTCAACCCGCGAGCCCGCTGGCGCGAGCTGATGGACGCCCGCCGCCCCCTCTACCTCGAGGTGGCCACCGCCGTCGTCGACACCGCAGGCCGCACCCCCGAGCAGGTCGCGGACGCCGTACTGGAAGCACTGGAGCTGAAGACCACCCATGACTGACACCGTCAGGATTCACGTCGGCGGCAGCGCCGGCCACGACCCGTACGACGTGCTGATCGGGCACCAGCTGCTCGGCGAGCTGGCGCCGCTGATCGGCGGCCGGGCCAAGCGGGTCGCGCTCATCCACCCCGAGGCGCTGGCCGCCACCGCCGACGCCATCCGCGAGGACCTGGCCGCCGAGGGCTACGAGGCGATCGCGCTCCAGGTGCCCAACGCCGAGGAGGCCAAGAGCGCCGAGGTGGCCGCGTACTGCTGGTCCGTGCTCGGGCAGACCGGGTTCACCCGCAGCGACGTCGTCGTCGGCCTCGGCGGCGGCGCCACCACCGACCTGGCCGGATTCGTCGCCGCGACCTGGCTGCGCGGCGTGCGCTGGGTCTCGATGCCGACCACGCTGCTCGGCATGGTCGACGCGGCCGTCGGCGGCAAGACCGGCATCAACATCGCCGAGGGCAAGAACATGGTCGGCGCCTTCCACCCGCCGGTGGGCGTGCTGGCCGACCTCGGCACGCTGGAGACCGTGCCCAAGCACGACTACGTCTCCGGCCTCGCCGAGGTCATCAAGTGCGGCTTCATCGCCGACCCGGCGATCCTCGACCTGATCGAGGCCGACCCGGAGGGCGCCAGGACGCCGGCCGGCCCGCACACCGTCGAGCTGATCCGGCGCGCCATCCAGGTCAAGGCCGACGTGGTCTCCGGCGACCTCAAGGAGTCCGGTCGGCGCGAGATCCTCAACTACGGCCACACCCTCGGCCACGCCATCGAGCGCAACGAGCGCTACAAGTGGCGGCACGGCGCCGCGATCTCCATCGGCATGGTCTACGCCGCCGAACTCGGCCGCCTGGCCGGGCGGCTGGACGACGAGACGGCCGACCGGCACCGCGCCGTGCTGGCGTCGGTCGGCCTGCCGCTGACCTACCGGGCCGACGCCTGGCCGAAGCTGCTGGACGCCATGAAGATCGACAAGAAGTCGCGCGGCGACCTCATCCGCTTCATCGTCCTGGACGGCCTCGGCAAGACCTCCGTCCTGGAGGGCCCCGACCCGTCCCTGCTCGTCGCCGCCTACGCGGAGGTCTCGGCGTGACCAGGGTCATGGTGCTCAACGGCCCCAACCTCGGGCGCCTCGGCAGCCGCGAGCCGGACGTCTACGGCGCCACCTCGTACGCCGGGCTGGTCGAGCGCTGCACGGCGCTCGGCGCGGAGTTCGGCTTCGAGGTCGAGGTGCACGAGACCAACTCCGAGCAGCAGATGGTCGAGTGGCTGCACGAGGCGGCCGACGGCCAGGTGCCCGTGGTGATCAACCCGGGCGCGTTCACGCACTACTCGTACGCCATGCGGGACGCGGCCGCGCAGCGCACCGCGCCGCTGATCGAGGTGCACATCTCCAATCCGTACGCGCGTGAGACCTTCCGGCACACCTCGGTCATCGCCGCCGTCGCCTCCGGCACCATCGCCGGGTTCGGGCTCGGCTCGTACGAACTCGCCCTGCGCGCCCTGGCGGAGCAGCTCGCCACGCGCTGACGGACGGACGGCGGCCCGGCGGCGGACTGTGCCCGTCGCCGGGCCGCCGTGTAGTGTCCCCGCTGGGAGAAGTCGGGAGGTGACCGTGACGCAGTACGCCGGGGGTGGACAGGTGCCCCCTCGTCCTGTAGCTCCGCCGGTCCGGTCGGCCACCACGGCCGTGACGGCCGGTTCGTCCCCGGGCCCGGTGCCCTTCGGCGGGCGCGTGCCGCCGCCGGTTCCGCCCGCGCCGGTGCCCGCCGCTCCGGCTCCCGCACCCGCTCCCGTTGCTCCCGCGCCCGCTCCCGTTGCTCCCGCGCCCACCGCGCCGATGCCGGCCGGGGCCACCGGGCACTTCGTCCTGCCCTCCGGCGCGCCCGTCCAGCTCCCGGCCCACCCGTCGCAGCGGCACGCGCCCGCCGGGCCGATCGCCGTCCTGCTGATCGGGCCCGCCGGCGCCGGCAAGACCACCGTCGCCCGCTACTGGGCCGAGCGGCGGCACACCCCGACGGCGCACATCAGCCTGGACGACGTCCGGGAGTGGGTGCAGTCCGGCTTCGCCAATCCGCAGTCCGGCTGGAACAACGCCTCCGAGGCCCAGTACCGGCTGGCCCGTCGCACCTGCGGCTTCGCCTGCCGCAACTACCTCGCCAACGGCATCTCCTGCATCATCGACGACGCCGTCTTCCCCGACCGCCCGGCCATCGGCCTCGGCGGCTGGAAGCGGCACATCGGCCCCGGCATGCTGCCCGTCGTGCTGCTGCCCAGCCTCGACTCGGTGCTCGGCCGCAACGCCCGGCGCAGCGGCAACCGGCGGCTGGGCGACGAGGAGGTCGCCCGCATCCACGGGCGGATGGCCGGCTGGTACAACTCCGGGCTGCCGATCATCGACAACTCCCACCTGGACGTCGCCGCGACGGCCGCCGAACTGGACCGGGTGATCCTGGCCCGGCTCATGGGGATGCCGGTCCGCTGAGCCCGTCGCCCCGGCCGGGCCGCCGACCTGCGGGATCGTGGGGATGTCGGGGGCGGCTGCGATGATGGACGGGTCGAGTTGATCCGTCCCTGGGGAGCCGAGCCCGTGCCGGAAGGCCACATCATCCACCGCCTCGCGGCCGCGAACACCGAGGCCTTCGGCGGCCGCCCGGTCCGGGTGTCCAGCCCGCAGGGCCGCTTCGCCGCCGACGCCGAACTGATCGACGGGCAGGTGCTGGTCGGGGCGGAGGCCATCGGCAAGCACCTC
This sequence comes from Streptomyces sp. SP17BM10, assembly GCF_036322405.1. Classification (NCBI taxonomy): domain Bacteria; kingdom Bacillati; phylum Actinomycetota; class Actinomycetes; order Kitasatosporales; family Streptomycetaceae; genus Streptomyces; species Streptomyces sp. SP17BM10. The sequence continues at coordinate 3,398 of NZ_JAQYXB010000656.1, forward strand.
TTCCTCGGCTTCGAGGAGGGCGCGTGGGTCCACGTCCACCTCGGCCTCTACGGCGGCTTCGCCTTCGGCACCGGCCCCGCCCCGGAGCCCGTCGGCCTGATCCGGCTGCGCCTGGAGAACGACGACGCGCACGCCGACCTGCGCGGCCCCAACACCTGTGCGCTCGTCACCGGCGCCGAGAAGGCCGCCGTCGCCGCGCGCCTCGGTCCGGACCCGCTGCGTGCCGACGCCGACCCGGACGCCGCCTGGCGCCGGATATCGGCCAGCCGGACGACGGTCGCGGCCCTGCTGATGGACCAGAAGGTGCTGGCCGGCGTGGGCAACGTCTACCGCGCCGAGGTGCTCTTCCGGCACGGCATCGCCCCGCACCGGGCCGGTCGGGACCTCACCCGGGCCGAGTGGGACGCGCTCTGGGCGGACCTCGTCGGGCTGATGCGCGAGGGCGTCGGCGCCGGCCGCATCGACACCGTCCGCCCCGAGCACACCCCCGAGGCGATGGGCCGCCCGCCGCGCGTGGACGACCACGGCGGCGAGGTCTACGTCTACCGCCGCGCCGCGATGCCCTGCCTGGTCTGCGGCACGGACGTGCGGACGGAGTCGCACGCGGCGCGCAACCTGTTCTGGTGCCCGACCTGCCAGGCGGCCTGAGCCGGATTCAGGTGGCGGGGACCGCTACGCCGTAGGCTGGGCCCCGGCCGGCGGAGGGAGCGGACGGGTGGACGGCTTCGAGGTGTCCAACAGGGTTTCGGGCACGGTGCACGGGAACGTGATCCAGGGGCGGAACGTCACGGTCCACCTGGAGCCGCAGCGCCGGACCCCGCATCAGGTGCGGCCGCCCCGCCGGACCTTCGTCAACCGCGAGCGCGAACTCGCCGCGCTCACGGGCGCGCTGGGGCGGGTCGGCCGGGACGGTCCGGCGATCGTGGTCTTCACCGGCCTGCCCGGCGTCGGCAAGACCGAGCTGGTGGCGAAGTTCGCCACCGAGCAGGCGGCGCACTTCCCGGGCGGCGTCCTGTACGCCGATCTCAAGGCCTACCGGCACGGGGCCGCGGTGGACCTCGCCGGGGTGCTGGAGGGATTCCTGCGGGCCCTCGGGGTGCGGGTGCCGGACGTGGAGGCGGAGCGGTTCGGGGAGTTCCGGACGGCCACCGCCGGGCAGCGCTGCCTGGTCTTCCTCGACAACGTCGAGCACGCCGCCGAGGTGCGCGCCCTGCTGCCGGCGAGCGGACTGCTGGTGGCGGCGGGCCGGCGGAGCCTGGACGCGCTGCGCATGGACGGCGCCGAGGTGCTGCGGCTGGACCGGCTGAACGAGGCGGCCGCCGCCGCCCTGGTGCGCGGCTGGCTGAGCGCCGGGCGCGGCACCGACGGCGAGGTGGCGGCACTCGTGGAGCGGTGCGGAGGGCTGCCGCTCACCCTCAACGCGGTCGGGAGTCAGCTGCTGGGCCGCAGCCGGCTCTCGGTGGGCCAGGTTGTTGCCGAACTAGCAGACCGGGAAGGCAAGTTGGCCATCATGGACAATGACGAGGGGAACCTCCGCCGGATCTACGACCCGGTCCACGAGCGGCTCTCGGCGCCCGCCCGGGCGCTCTACCGCCTGATCGGCGTGCACCCCGGCCCCTTCGTGTCGGCCGAGCTGGCCGCGGCGACGGGCGTCGAGGACGCGGTGGAGGCCCTGGACGAACTGTGCGCCGTGCACCTGCTGGACGTCGTGGTCGACGACGGCCCGGAGGAGCTCTTCCAGGCCCACGACGTCGTCCGGACGCACGCCTACGCCTGCGCGCGCGAACTGCCCGGCCGGGACGAGCTCCTGGCCCGGGTCGTCGCCTACTTCCGGGGCCGGGCGTCGGTGGCGGACCGGGCGATGGGGTCGCGGTTGCGGGTGCAGGAGCCGAGCGGCGACGACCTGCCGGGCTTCGGATCGTACGCGGCGGCCCTGGAGTGGTTCCAGGCCGAACGGGCCGACCTGCGCGCGGTGGTGGAGGCGGCGGCCGGGCAGGGGTGGCACGGCGAGGTGTGGCGGCTCTGCGAGTCGCTGTGGCCGCTCTACCACGGCCGCAAGGACTACGAGGACCTGATCGCCACCCACCGGCTCGGCGTCGAGTCGGCGCAGTGGGACAACCAGCCGGACGCCGTCGTCCGGATGCGCAACCAACTCGCCCGCGCCCACTACGAGCGGCGGGAGTTCCCGCTCGCGGCCGAGCAGTTGGCGCTCGCCGCGGAGCAGGTGCCGCTGGTGACCGACCGGCGGCTGGCGGGCGTGCTGTACGAGACGGACGGCTTGCTGTGCCTGGCCGACGGGCGCCCGGCACGGGCGGCGGAGCGGTTCGCCCTGGCCCTGGAGGCGAACCGGGGCGACGCACACGGCGAGATCGTCCAGGGCTACAACGTCGCGCAGGCGCTGATCGCCGACGGCCGGGCGCAGGAGGCGCTGACCGTCCTCGACGGGGCCCGTGCGAGGGCCGTCGAAACCGGGGACACCGACATGCTGATGAAGCTGCCGCTGGTGCGCGCCCGCGCCCACCGTGCGCTGGGGCGGCTGGACCTCGCGGTCGCGGACGCCGCCGACTGCGCGCGTCGGGCGGAGGCGCTGAGCCAGTTCGCCAAGGAGGCGCAGGCGCACACGCTGCTGGTCGAGTTGGCGCAGGAACAGGGGGACGAGGCGCTCGCGGAGCGCAGCCGGGAACGGCTGCGGGACCTCCAAGGGCGTTAGGGCCCGGTCGTGAAGGTGACCCGGGTGCGGTGTTCGCCGGTGCGGATGGTCAGTCCGTGTGCGGGCAGGCCGTCCGGGGCGCCGCCGGCGGCCAGCCAGTGGGCCACGGCGGAGCCGAGGAGCAGCGGGTCGAGGCGGGGGTCGGTGTCGCCCCAGGCCGGTTCGGCGCGGGCTTCCAGCAGGAGGCCGGTGCGCAGCCGGACGAGGTGGCGGGCCGGGCCGAGGGCGGCCACCGCGACGGCGAGGCCGGGGAGTCCGGCGGCGGTGTCGGCCAGCCAGCGTCCGGCGGGGAGTTCGGCGCGCGGCTCGGTCCGGGCGAGGACCTCGGCGGTGTAGCGCAGGGCGTCGCCGGGGTGTTCGTCGGTGAGGGCGTGGAAGCCGCGCGGGGTGTGGTCGCCGGGGTCGACGGGGTAGCGCCGCAGGCTGACCTCGGTGCCCTCACCGGCGGCCTCGACGTCGTAGGCGGTGGGGCCCTCGGGGGTGCCGGGGCGGGGGACGGGCTTGGGGTAGGGCGGCAGGAGCGGTTCGTCGTCCGGCTCGTCCAGCCCGTCCAGGAAGGAGTAGAGCAGCGGGCGGAGCACCTCGGCGGAGCGGCCGCGGTGGGCGAGGGAGAGGTCGGTGATCGGGCGCAGGGCGGTCGGGTCCTGCTTCTGCAGGGCCTGTTCGACCTGGGCGGCGAGGTCGCCGTCGGGGTCGAGCGCGGCGGCGGCCTGGCCGAAGGCGTGGCTGGGGGAACGCGGGTCGAGTTCGGCGGCGCCGGTGGCGACGAGCAGGGTGGGGCGTTCCAGGGCGGCGCCGTAGACGGACACCGAGCCGTGGTCGCCGATCAGGCAGTCGGCGGCGACGAGGGCGGCCTGCCAGCCCTGGTGGGGCGGGACGAGGCGCAGGCCCATCCGCCGCGCGTCGTCGAGCAGGGTCTCGGGGTCGTGCCGGTTCCAGATGTTGGGGTGGAGGACGACGGCGACCGCGTACTCGTCGGCGGGGAGGCGGCGCAGGAGGCGTCGGGGCAGGTCGGGGCGGCGGCCGAATAACGAGTGCCCGCTCCAGGTGGAGTTGACGACGACGAGCCGTCGGCCGTCGACGGCGCCGAGGGCGGCCCGGTAGGCGTCGCGCAGGCGCCGGCTGCGGAGCATGCGGTCGAAGCACGGGTCGCCGACGACCTGGGCGACGTCCAGCGCCTCGGGGCAGGAGACCCGCAGCCGGTCGAGCTGTTCGGGGTGGGAGAGGCCGAGGACGTCGACGAAGACCCGGCCGTGGTGGGTGAGTTCGTTGCGGGACAGGCCGGCTGCGCTGACGGTGTCGCCGGTGGACTCGGTCACCAGGCGGTTGTAGCCGGCGCCGTGCGGGAGGACGACGAGCGGGGCGTCGAGGCGGTGCATCGAGGAGTGGACGGCGCAGGCGACGGCCAGGTCGAAGCGGCGCCGGACGGCGTCCTCCCAGTCCAGCAGGGTGATGCCGGGGAGGCCGCGCAGGTAGTCGTCGAGGCCGTCGGCGAACGCGGAGCCGGGGTTGACGGTGGCGTAGCGCTCGATGCCGTCGCGGTTCAGGAGGGTGAGGACGTCGAGGACCCGGGTGGCGGAGGTGAGGGTGCGGGCGACCGCCAGTACGCGCGCCCTGACCGGCCGGGTGTTCCAGCGGTCGGCGGGCCAGGCGTGGGGGTGGGTCGGCACGCCATGATCGTACTCACCGGGTCCGTCCTCCGGGGTGATTCGAAGGTGCCGCTCAGCCCGCCGCGGCGGTGGGCTCCTCGTGGTCGGCGGCGGCGCACTCGTCGAGGAGGGGGCGCATGCTCTCGTCGACGAGCCGGTAGCGCACGACGCGTCCTTCCTTGTCCCCGGTGACCACGCCGGCCGTCCGCAGCAGCCGCAGGGCCTGCGAGACGGCCGGGTCGCGCATGCCGGTGGCGACGGCGAGGTCGGTGACGGCGAGCGGTCCGGCGCGGTGCAGGGCGAGCAGGATCGCGAGCCGGCCGGGGTCGGCGAGCAGGGAGAACCGCTCGGACCACGAGCGGACGTGCGCGGCGTCGCCGATCGCGGCGATGGCCTCGCAGACCCGGTGTCCGTCGATGGTGCGGTGGCCCGCGCGGTCGGCCGGTACGAGATGCATGCGGACATTCTGGCAGCTCACGACCTGTGATCCTGGACACCTGCGTAGGTGCGCAGCCTTGCAAGGGTCGGGCCGGGACCCCTACGGTGTTCCCCGCCGTGGTGCTCGGGAAGACCGGTGACGGACCCTCAGGGGTCCCAGTCCGGAGCGGCCCTCGCCACTGTGATCGGGGGAGTCCGCCCGTACCCAGACGCCACTGGGCGCTTCGCGCGCCTGGGAAGGCGGGTACGGGAGCCCCGTCAGCCAGGAGACCGGCCACGGCATCTCACGAACGTCTTTCCACGAGGTGCTGGAGCGTGATCCGAAGATGACCCTGCCCGAAACCGCCGCCCCCGAGGCCGCGCCCGCCGTGCTGCCCACCTTCCGGTGGAGGAGAGAGGACACCGTCCGCACCGCCGGGCTGATGGGGGTGATCCTGGCCATGCACGTGGTGGCGTTCGGGACCCTCGTCTTCCTCGTGGCGCCCCACAACTACGCCGTCGGTACCCAGGTCTTCGGGGTGGGCCTCGGCATCACGGCGTACACGCTGGGCATGCGGCACGCGTTCGACGCCGACCACATCGCGGTGATCGACAACACCACCCGCAAGCTGATGGCGGACGGCAAGCGGCCGGTCTCGGTGGGCTTCTGGTTCGCCCTCGGGCACTCGTCGATGGTGGTCGTCATGGCCGCCCTGGTCGCGGGCGGCGCGCAGCTGGCGAACACGCTGATGGACGACGAGTCGACCACTCACAAGTGGCTCGGCATGATCGGCACCACCACCTCCGGCGTGTTCCTCTACCTGATCGGCGCGCTCAACCTGGCGGCGCTGCTCGGCATCCTGAAGGTGTTCCGGGCGATGCGCGCCGGGCAGTACGACGAGGCGGAGCTCGAGCAGCACCTGAACTCGCGCGGCTTCATGGCGCGGTTGCTGAACCGGGCGACCAAGTCGATCACCCGGCCCGGCCAGATGTTCCCGGTGGGCATGGTGCTCGGCCTCGGCTTCGACACCGCGACCGAGGTGACCCTGATGGTGATGGCCGGCTCGGGCGCGGCGGCCGGGCTGCCCTGGTACGCGATCGCCTGCCTGCCGCTGCTGTTCGCGGCGGGGATGAGTCTGTTCGACACGCTGGACGGGACGTTCATGAACTTCGCGTACCAGTGGGCGTTCTCCAATCCGGTGCGCAAGGTGTACTACAACCTGACGATCACCGGGCTGTCGATCGCGGTGGCGTTCGTCATCGGCACGATCGAGCTGGTCGGCGTGCTGCACGAGAAGCTGGGCCTGACCGACCCGGTCACCGGCTGGATCTCGGACGTCTCGCTCGACAACGTCGGCTACGCGATCGCCGGGCTGTTCGTCGTGGTCTGGGCCGCGGCGATCGCGTACTGGAAGCTGGCCGGGGTCGAGAAGCGCTGGGGCGCCGAGCGCTCCTGAGCACGCCCGCCGCGAAGGCGCCTCCCCGGCCTGGGGAGGCGCCTTCGCGCGTTCTCGGGCGAGCCTCCGGCAGCCGGCTCAGTCGCGGAAGACGACGGGCCGGTAGGCGGGGTGGATTCCGGGCTTCACGGGGGTGCCTCCTCGGCGGGGGTTCAGCGCTCTTCGCGGAAGTCGACGTGCTCGCGCGCGACCGGGTCGAACTTGCGCAGCACCATCCGGTCCGGGTCGTTCCGGCGGTTCTTGCGGGTCACGTACGTGTAGCCGGTGCCGGCGGTGGAGCGGAGCTTGATGACGGGGCGCAGTTCGCTGCGGGCCATGGGGTCCTCCCGGAGGTCGGTGGTGCGGGGGGTTCGGGGCCGGATTGGGACCGTACACCGAAACGGATGTCATTTTCATCTGGTGTAACGTGACCTCCGTCCCGCCCATTCCCGGAGTCCGGCCGGAAGGCCCTGCCCGATGCCTTCCACGGCCTGCTCGACCCCGTTGCCTGAGAACCGGAGGATCATCACTGTGCGTGAACGACTCAACTCGCCGAAGGCCAAGCCCAACCCTCTGGTGACGGCGGGTATCGAGTACGTCGACCCACAAGGACACCGATCTGCTGCGGACGTTCATCTTTGACCGCGGCAGGATCCGCAGCCGGCGCATCACCCGGCTGACCGTCCAGCAGCAGGCGACGGGCCGGGCGATCAAGAACGCCCGTGAGATGGCCCTGATCCCGTACGCCACCCGATAGGAGACCCCGATGGCCGTGCCCAAGCGCAAGACGTCCCGTAGCAACACGCGGCACCGCCGGGCCCAGTGGAAGGCGAGTGCGCCGAAGCTCGTCCCGATCACGGTGAACGGGCGGGAACTGCTCGTCCCGCAGAACCTCGTGCCCGCCTACCGGAGGGGGCTCATCGGTCCGGAAGGGGGGTGACGGCGCCGGACGGGGGCGCGGAAGACCGCGGCCGCGCCCCCGGGGAGGGTGCTCGGCAGGCGGATCGGGGGCGGGGTTCGTAGGCTCGACGCATGTCTGATGCGTACGCGGGTCGGCGGGAGCGGCTGCGGGAGCACTGCAGTGCGGCCGGGGCCGATGCGGCGCTGATCACCCGGCCGGCCAACGTGCGGTACCTGACCGGCTGCGCCCCCTGCGGCGCGACCCTGCTGCTGACCAGGGACCGGGCGCTGCTGACGCTGCCGGACGACCTGCCGCCGGACGACACCGGGGAGCACCTGATCGCCGCCGACGTCACCCAGCTGCCGGTGCCGGCCGGGGCGGACACCGCACTGGCCGCCGCGGCCGAGGCCTCCCGGCTGCGGGTGCAGGCCATGGCGGTCGAGGAGCACGACCTCACCGTCCTGCGCCACCGCGCGGTCGCGAGCCTGGCCGAGGGGGTCCGGCTGGCCGAGCTGGGGCAGGTCGTCGAACGGCTGCGGGTGATCAAGGACGAGCACGAGATCGCCGACCTGCGGATCGCCGCCGAGATCGCCGACCAGGCGCTCGGCGAGCTGCTGGAGTCGATCCTGGTCGGCCGCACCGAGCGGCACCTGGCGATGGAGCTGGAGCGCCGGATGATCGACCACGGGGCCGACCGGGCGGCCTTCCCGGTCTCGGTCGGCACCGGCGGCCACTCCGGCCAGCCCGCCCACCAGCCGACCGACCGCCGGGTCGAGGAGGGCGACTTCCTGACCGTGGTGCTCGGCGCGCAGTACCGCGGGTACGGCGTGTCGACCGCCCGGACCTTCGTGATCGGCGCCGCCCCCGCGCCCTGGCAGGTGGAGCTGCACCGGCTGGTGTTCCGGGCGCAGCGGGCCGGGCGGGAGGCGCTCGGACCGGGCGTGGAGCAGTGCGTACCCGACCGGGCCGCGCGGCAGATCCTGGACGCGGCCGGCCACGCCGAGGCCTCCCCGCACCCGGTGGGCCACGGCATCGGGCTGGAGATGCGGGAGGCGCCGCGCCTGGGCCCGGCGGACATGGGTAAACTGGACAGCCGCGTACCGGTCACCGTCGGTCCGGGGGTACACATCCCGGGCAAGGGCGGGGTCCGGATCGAGGACACGCTCGTCGTGCGCCCCCTCGAAGAGGGCGGGCCCGAGCTGCTCACCATCACCACCAAGGAGCTCCTCGCCCTGTGACGGCGGCCCCGGGCCGCCGGCGGCAGGACGCGACCCTTGGTTCCTTGACAGCTATATCCAGGAGTAAGTGCGCCCGTGGCTTCCACGAACGATCTCAAGAACGGCATGGTCCTCAAGCTGGAGGGCGGCAAGCTCTGGTCCGTCGTCGAGTTCCAGCACGTCAAGCCCGGCAAGGGCCCGGCCTTCGTGCGGACGAAGCTCAAGGAGGTCCTGACGGGCAAGGTCGTCGACAAGACCTTCAACGCCGGCACCAAGGTCGAGACCGCCAACGTCGACAAGCGCGGCATGCAGTTCTCGTACAAGGACGGCGAGAACTTCGTGTTCATGGACATGGACACCTACGACCAGCTGACCGTCGAGCCGGCCGTCGTCGGCGACGCCGCCAAGTACCTGCTGGAGGGCTTCGAGGCCCTGGTCGCCACCAACGACGGCGCCGTCCTGTACATCGAGCTGCCGGCCGCCGTCGAGCTGGTCATCTCGCACACCGAGCCGGGCGTCCAGGGCGACCGCTCCACCGGTGGCACCAAGCCGGCCACCCTGGAGACCGGTGCCGAGATCCAGGTGCCGCTCTTCGTCGTCACCGGCGAGAAGGTCAAGGTCGACACCCGCGACGGCAGCTACCTCGGCCGGGTGAAGTAAGTCCGTGTCGGCCGCACGCACCAAGGCCCGCACCCGGGCCTTCCAGATCCTCTTCGAGGCCGACCACCGCGGGGTCGACCCGCAGCAGGTCCTCGCCGACTGGGTGGCCCGCGCCCGCGAGCCCAAGCCCGACGAGGGCACCCCCCAGGTCGCCGAGTACACGATGGAGCTCATCGAGGGCTACGTCCGGCACGCCCGCCGGATCGACGACCTGATCTCCCAGTACGCGGTGGGCTGGACGCTCGACCGGATGCCGATCGTGGACCGCAACGTCCTGCGGCTCGGCGCCTACGAGCTGATCTGGGAGGACGGCGTCCCGGACGCCGTCGTCCTGGACGAGGCCGTCGAGATCGCCAAGGAGTTCTCCACGGACGACTCCCCGTCCTTCGTCAACGGTCTGCTCGCCCGCTTCCTGGAGCTGAAGCCGAGCATCCGCCGCTAGGCACGGAGGGGCTCCGCCCCCGAACGGCCGCCGGACCCGCACGAGGGTCCGGCGGCCGTCGCGCGTTTCACCCGGGTGGCGTATGTTGGGATCCTACTCGCCGGTAACTTACCGTTCGAGCGCCTCAGGAATCCCCCCGCACGTCCGCAGTGAAGGGCAGGCCACCCCCATGACCACGGCGACCCGCAGCGAGTTCGACCAGGGCATCGCGCTGACCAGGCACCCCGAGGAGCCCGGCCGCTACGACGGCGAGCTCGGCGCGGGCTGGCAGATCGGCGGAGGTGTCAACGGCGGGCTGCTGCTCGCCGTCGCCGGACACGCGCTGTCGCTGGAGCACGGCGACCACCCCGATCCGGTGTCGATCAGCGGTTACTACCTGTCCGCGTCGGTGCCGGGACCGGCCACCGTCCGCACCGAGGTGCTGCGCTCCGGCCGCGGCCTGTCCACCGGCACCGCCTCGCTCAGCCAGGACGGCGTCGAGCGGCTGCGGGTCGTCGCCAGCCACGGGGACCTCTCGGCCGCCGTCGGCGAGGTGCGCACCAGCGCGCAGCCGCCGCAGCTGCCGCCGCCGGACCAGTGTGTCGGCGTCGAACACGCGCCCAGGGAACTCATCGCCCAGGCCGCCCTGTTGGAGCGCTTCGACCTGCGGCTCGACCCGGCCACGATCGGCTGGGCGCTCGGACAGCCCTCCGGCACCGGGCGGATCCAGGGCTGGTTCCGGCTCGCCGACGGCCGCGAGCCCGACCCGCTGCTGCTCCTGCTGGTCGCCGACGCGCTGCCGCCGGTCACCTTCGACCTGGGGATGCCGGGCTGGGCGCCGACCGTCGAACTGACCGTCCACCTGCGGGCCAGGCCGGTGCCCGGGTGGCTGCGCGTCACCCACGCCACCCGCAACCTGGCCGGCGGCTACTTCGAGGAGGACGCCGAGGTGTGGGACGAGTCCGGCCGGCTGGTCGCGCAGTCCCGCCAGCTCGCCCGGGTGCCGCGCCCGGCGTGAGAACCGGCGCATTACCGGTGGTTACATTCCTGTGACACGCCGTACGTGTGCGGCGCTCGGGACTGGGGAGTAACACGTTCAGCGGCGGCCCCCGCCGCCGCCGATCGTGACCCTACTGAGCCAGGAGCCACCCCCGTGAGTCGAAAAGGCCGCGCGCGACGCCGCATCTCCGACTGCACCGCCGGCGGCTTCCGCCCGAACACCCGTGCCCCGCACCAGCGCAGTGCCGGGGAGGGTGCCGACCAGGCCTTCGTCATCGGCGTGCTGACCAGCGCCGCCGACTTCGAGCGGGCCCGCGCCTGGCGGGTGACCGACGCCCCCGACTACGAGCGGTACCTGGCCGACACCGCCGACCTGCTCGCCGAGGCGCTGCGGCGCTTCGACACCGTCCGGGCGCGGATGTTCCACCCGCAGGACTTCGCCGAGTTCTGCGTCCTGCACGGGCTGGACCCGGCCGAGCCGGCCGCCCGCGACCGCTACCTGGTCAACCCCGCGCTGCAGACCCAGCTGCTCGCCTACCAGGGCGAGGAGCTCGCCGGGGACTTCGTGCCGCGCCTGGTCCGCGCCCGGGAGAACGGGCTGACGCTCAGCCACGCCGACCTGATCCTCGACGGCGGGCTGTACGGCGCCACCGGCGAGGCGGACGAGGACCACGGCCGCTGGGTGCGCGCCGCCCACCAGCGCGCTTGCGAGGTGCTGCGCCGGATGCTGGTCGGCGCGGGCGCCGGGGTGTACGAGCTGCGGGTGCGGGTGGACGCGCCGGGCGGGAGGCTGAGCGCCGCGGCGCGCGTCCTCCAGTGGGAGGACGGCGTGGTGCGGATCAACGACGAGGACCTGGAGCTGGTCTGCGCGGTGCTGTGCGCCGGGCTGGCCCTGGAGCTGCCGGGCGTGGCCGTGCTGCACGGCTCGCAGGGGTCGGCGGCGGCCTGCGGAGCCGCCGACGAGTGCTTCCGGCCGGCCGCGTGGGCCTGGTCGAGCGACGGGTCGGACTGGGCCCCGGCGGCCCGGCCGGTGCGGCTGGACGGGGTGGCGGCGCAGCCCGGGTACAGCCTGGGCACGGTCTGCTGAGACCGTGGGAGGGCGCCGGGGGAGGCGCCGGGAGTGTTCGCGGCTGCGAAAACACCACGGCGCGACCCCCGGGTTCCGGGGCGCCGCGCCGTGACGTTTCTGCTTGCCATTGCTCGATTCCGCTGGCGGGAGCCGGTGCGGGGAGCGTCAGCTCGTCTCCTCCTCGCGCACCGCGCGGCGGGCGTCGGGGTTGAGCACGCCCCACGAGATCAGCTGCTCGGTGAGGATCGACGGGGACTGGTCGTAGATGACGGCCAGGGTGCGCAGGTCGTCCTGGCGGATCGACAGCACCTTGCCGTTGTAGTCGCCGCGCTGGCTCTGGATGGTGGCCGCGTAGCGCTGCAGCGGGCCGGCCTTCTCGGACGGGACCTGGGTCAGTCTCTCCAGGTCGAGCACCAGGCGCGGCGGCGGCTCGGCCGCGCCGCCCGGGGTGCCGCCCGGCAGCAGCTCCTGCACCGGGACGCCGTAGAACTCGGCCAGCTCGGCCAGCCGCTGCACGGTGACCGCACGGTCGCCGCGCTCGTACGAGCCGACGACGACTGCCTTCCAGCGCCCCTGGGACTTCTCCTCGACACCGTGCAGGGAGAGCCCCTGCTGAGTGCGGATCGCTCGGAGCTTGCCTCCGAGTTGCTTCGCGTAGTCGCTGGACATTGGTCTCCCCGGACGAGATTGCTTCGCGTTCAGTGGTGGGTCACGGGCGATTGCCGACGCCGTTACCGGTGGGTTCGACGTCCGTCTCGTAACTCACTGTGAGGTTACGTAGAGTAAGGTGTTGCGTCAAGCCGAATGGGGCAGCCGTGCGAATGGCCTGCGTCCGGGGTGCGTCGGGCGCGTTAACCCGGTGAAGCGGAATGGTGCAGGTCCGTTTGCCCGCTCGCGCGCTGATAGGATTGCCCGAAGCCCGCGCCCGGTCGGCGGGGGCCATCCCAGACATCCTTTAAGGCCCGTCCAGTGAGGCGGGGAAGGAGGTCCGCTTCGGCATGACCACACACCAGGATCCGTCACCCCGAGCACCGCACCAGGTGCTGGACGGCGCGGACATCGCCCGGGTCGTCACCCGGATAGCGCACGAGATCGTCGAGCGCGCCAAGGGCGCGGAGGACGTCGTGCTGCTCGGCATCCACACCCGCGGAGTCCACCTCGCCCGCCGCCTGCGCGACCGGCTGGCCCAGATCACCGGCCGCGAGATCCCGCTCGGCACCCTGGACATCACGATGTACCGGGACGACCTGCGGCTCAAGCCCGCCCGCGCCCTGGAGCACACCGAGATCCCGGCCGGCGGCATCGACGGCAAGCTCGTGATCCTCGTCGACGACGTGCTCTTCTCCGGCCGCACCATCCGCGCCGCGCTCGACGCGCTCGGCGACATCGGCCGCCCGCGCGCCGTCCAGCTGGCCGTCCTGGTCGACCGCGGCCACCGCGAGCTGCCGATCCGCGCCGACTACGTGGGCAAGAACCTGCCCACCTCGCTGCGCGAGGCCGTGCAGGTGCGCCTCGCCGACACCGACGGCGTGGACGCCGTCCTGGTCGGCGACCGCGACCACAAGCAGCGCTCTTCGCAGGCCCTGACCGAACCGCACCTCCCGGAGTAGCCGCGTGATGCGCCACCTCGTCTCCGCCGCCGATCTCACCCGCGACGACGCGCTGCTGATCCTGGACACCGCCGAGGAGCTGGCCCAGCTCTCCGGGCGGGCCGTGAAGAAGCTGCCCACGCTGCGCGGCCGGACCGTCGTCAACCTCTTCTTCGAGGACTCGACCCGCACCAAGACCTCCTTCGAGGTCGCCGAGAAGCGGCTCTCCGCGGACGTCATCAACTTCTCCGCCAAGGGCTCGTCCGTCTCCAAGGGCGAGAGCCTCAAGGACACCGCGCTGACCCTGCAGGCCATGGGCGCCGACGCGGTCGTCATCCGCCACCACGCCTCCGGCGCGCCGGCCCGTCTGGCGCAGTCCGACTGGCTGCACGGCAGCGTCATCAACGCCGGTGACGGCACCCACGAGCACCCGACCCAGGCGCTGCTCGACGCCTTCACCATGCGCCGCCACCTCAACCCGGGCTCGGGCAAGGACCTCGCGGGGCGCCGGGTGACCATCGTCGGCGACGTCCTGCACAGCCGCGTCGCCCGCTCCAACGTCCACCTGCTGACCACCCTCGGCGCCCAGGTCACCTTCGTCGCGCCGCCGACGCTCCTGCCGATCGGCATCGAGAACTGGCCCTGCGAGATCAGCTACGACCTGGAGAGCGTGCTCCCCAAGACGGACGCGCTGATGATGCTCCGGGTGCAACGCGAGCGCATGAACGCCGCGTTCTTCCCGACCGAGCGGGAGTACAGCCGCCGCTACGGCATGAACGGCGCGCGGATGACCCAGCTGCCCGAGCACGCGATCGTCATGCACCCCGGCCCGATGGTCCGCGGCATGGAGATCACCGCCGAGGTCGCCGACTCGCCGCGCTGCACCGTGGTCGAGCAGGTCGCCAACGGCGTGTCCGTCCGCATGGCCGTGCTGTACCTGCTCCTCGGCGGGGCTGTCTTCGCCGACACCCCGAACGACGCCGCGGTCCGCACCGAATCCGAGACCGCTCAGTGAACGAGCAAAGCGAGCGAACCAACACCATGGTCACCTACCTGATCCGCAACGCCCAGATCACCGGCGGCGCCCCGCAGGACCTCCACCTCGCCGACGGCGTCATCAAGGAGATCGGCACCGCTCTGGCCGTCGAGGCCGACATCGAGATCGACGCCACCGGCCTGATCGTGCTGCCCGGCCTGGTCGACCTGCACACCCACCTGCGCGAGCCCGGCCGGGAGGACGCCGAGACCGTCCTCACCGGCACCCAGGCCGCCGCGATGGGCGGCTTCACCGCCGTGCACGCGATGGCCAACACCACCCCGGTGGCCGACACCGCGGGCGTCGTCGAGCAGGTCTGGCGACTCGGCCAGGAGGCCGGCTACTGCGACGTGCAGCCGGTCGGCGCCGTCACCGTCGGCCTGGAGGGCAAGAAGCTCGCCGAGCTCGGCGCCATGCACGAGTCCGCCGCCGGCGTCCGGGTCTTCTCCGACGACGGCAAGTGCGTCGACGACGCCGTGCTGATGCGCCGCGCCCTGGAGTACGTCAAGGCCTTCGACGGCGTCGTCGCCCAGCACGCCCAGGAGCCGCGGCTCACCGAGGGCGCCCAGATGAACGAGGGCCAGGTCTCCGGCGAGCTCGGGCTCGGCGGCTGGCCGGCCGTCGCCGAGGAGTCGATCATCGCCCGCGACGTGCTGCTCGCCGCGCACGTCGGCTCCCGGCTGCACGTCTGCCACGTCTCCACGGCCGGCTCGGTCGAGATCATCCGCTGGGCCAAGGCCAAGGGCTGGGACGTCACCGCCGAGGTCACCCCCCACCACCTGCTGCTCACCGACGAACTGGTCCGCTCGTACGACCCCGTCTACAAGGTGAACCCGCCGCTGCGCACCGCCGCGGACGTCCAGGCGCTGCGCAAGGCCCTCGCCGACGGCACCATCGACGCCGTCGCCACCGACCACGCGCCGCACCCGGCCGAGGACAAGGACTGCGAGTGGGCCGTCGCCGCGATGGGCATGGTCGGCCTGGAGACCGCGCTGTCGGTCGTGCAGCAGACCATGGTCGACACCGGCCTGCTGAACTGGGAGGGCGTGGCCGACCGCATGTCGCACCGCCCGGCCCGGATCGGCCGTCTCGCCGGCCAGGGCCGGCCCGTCTCGGTCGGTGAGCCGGCCAACCTGGTGCTGTTCGATCCCGCGTACCGTGGTGCCGTGAACCCGGAGAGCTTCGCCACCCGCAGCCGCAACACCCCCTACAAGGGCCTCGACCTGCCCGGACGGGTGCACGCCACGTTCCTGCGCGGCCGGGCCACCGTCCTGGCCGGCGAGCTCGTCGAGCAGGGCGCCGAGGCGTGAGTCCCCACCGCACGCTCGCCCCGCTCACCCCGCTGGCCCAGGAACAGGCCAAGGTCCACGACTGGCCCGCGTACATCGGCTGGGCCGTCGGTCTGCTGATCGTGATCGGGCTCGTCTACTGGCTGATGCGCCAGGGCTGGAACTGGCGGCGCACCCTGCAGTCCGGCATCCCGCCGCTGCCCGCCGTGCCGGCCGGCGCCGGCCGGACCATCCTGGAGACCAGCGGCCGGTACCACGGCACCACCACCGCCGGGAACTGGCTCGACCGGGTCGTGGCGCACGGCCTGGGCACCCGCAGCCGCGCCGACCTCACGCTGGGCGAGGACGGCCTGCTGGTGCGCCGCCCCGGCGACGTCGACCTCTGGATCCCGGCCGGGCACCTGACCGGTGCCCGCACGGACTCCGGAATCGCCGGCAAGGTCGTCCCGGCCGGGATCCTCGTCGTCACCTGGACGCACGAGGGCACCGAGCTGGACTCCGGCTTCCGGGCCGACCACCCCGATGAGCACGCCGCCTGGGTCGAGGCGGTCGCTCACCTCGCAACACGTACGAAGACGAAGACGGAAGAGGCCGCGCAATGACCGCACCTGCCCCCACCACGCAGCGCCAACGGCGGGAACGCGTCCCGGCCGTGCTCGTCCTGGAGGACGGCCGGACCTTCCGCGGCCAGGCCTACGGCGCCGTCGGCGAGACCTTCGGCGAGGCGGTCTTCAACACCGGCATGTCCGGCTACCAGGAGACCCTCACCGACCCGTCGTACCACCGGCAGGTGGTCGTGATGACGGCCCCGCAGATCGGCAACACCGGCTGGAACGACGAGGACGACGAGTCCAAGCGGATCTGGGTCGCCGGGTACGTCGTGCGCGACCCCGCCCGGGTCGCCTCCAACTGGCGCTCACGCCGCTCGCTGGACGACGAGCTCGTCCGCCAGGGCGTCGTCGGCATCAGCGGCATCGACACCCGCGCCCTCACCCGGCACCTGCGCGACCGCGGCGCGATGCGCTGCGGCATCTTCTCCGGCCCGGCGCTCGCCGACCCGGCCGCCCTGCTCGCCCGGGTGCAGCAGTCGCCGGAGATGAAGGGCGCCGACCTGTGCGCCGAGGTCGCCACCACCGAGCCGTACATCGTGCCGGCGATCGGCCCCGACGGCGAGGCCCTGCCCGTCGGCACCGCGAAGTTCACCGTCGCCGCGCTGGACCTCGGCATCAAGGCGATGACCCCGCAGCGCATGGCCGAGCGCGGCATCGAGGTCCACGTGCTGCCGGCCCACTCCACGCTGGAGGACGTCTACGCCGTCAACCCGGACGGCGTGTTCTTCTCCAACGGCCCGGGCGACCCGGCCACCGCCGACCACCAGGTCGCCGTCGCGCAGGGCGTGCTGGAGCGCGGGACCCCGTTCTTCGGGATCTGCTTCGGCAACCAGATCCTGGGCCGCGCCCTCGGCTTCGGCACCTACAAGCTCAAGTACGGCCACCGCGGCATCAACCAGCCGGTGCAGGACCGCACCACCGGCAAGGTCGAGGTGACCGCCCACAACCACGGCTTCGCCGTGAACGCGCCGCTGGACAAGGTGAGCGACACCCCCTACGGGCGGGTCGAGGTCTCCCACGTCTGCCTCAACGACGACGTGGTCGAGGGCCTTCAGGCGCTCGACGTGCCCGCCTTCAGCGTGCAGTACCACCCCGAAGCGGCCGCCGGCCCGCACGACGCCGCCTACCTGTTCGACCGCTTCGTGAAGCTCATGGAGGGCCAGCGTGCCTAAGCGCACTGACATCAAGTCCGTCCTGGTGATCGGGTCCGGCCCGATCGTGATCGGCCAGGCCGCCGAGTTCGACTACTCGGGCACGCAGGCCTGCCGCGTCCTCAAGGCCGAGGGCCTGCGGGTCGTGCTGGTCAACTCCAACCCGGCCACGATCATGACCGACCCGGAGATCGCCGACGCCACCTACGTCGAGCCGATCACCCCCGAGTTCGTCGAGAAGATCATCGCCAAGGAGCGCCCCGACGCGCTGCTGCCGACCCTCGGCGGGCAGACCGCGCTGAACACCGCGATCTCCCTGCACGCGGCCGGCACCCTGGAGAAGTACGGCGTCGAGCTGATCGGCGCCGACGTCGAGGCGATCAACAAGGGCGAGGACCGCGACCTCTTCAAGGGCGTCGTCGAGGCCGTCAACGCCAAGATCGGCCACGGCGAGTCCGCCCGCTCGGTCATCTGCCACACCATGGACGAGGTGCTGGCCGGCGTCGACACCCTCGGCGGCTACCCCGTCGTCGTGCGCCCCTCCTTCACCATGGGCGGCGCCGGCTCCGGCTTCGCCCACAACGAGGAGGACCTGCGCCGCATCGCCGGCCAGGGCCTGACCCTCTCGCCGACCACCGAGGTGCTCCTGGAGGAGTCCATCCTCGGCTGGAAGGAGTACGAGCTGGAGCTGATGCGCGACAAGAACGACAACGTCGTGGTCGTCTGCTCCATCGAGAACTTCGACCCGATGGGCGTGCACACCGGTGACTCGATCACCGTCGCCCCGGCGATGACGCTCACCGACCGCGAGTACCAGATCCTGCGCGACGTCGGCATCGCCGTCATCCGCGAGGTCGGCGTCGACACCGGCGGCTGCAACATCCAGTTCGCGGTCAACCCCGAGGACGGCCGGGTCATCGTCATCGAGATGAACCCGCGCGTGTCCCGCTCCTCGGCGCTCGCCTCCAAGGCCACCGGCTTCCCGATCGCCAAGATCGCCGCCAAGCTGGCCGTCGGCTACACGCTCGACGAGATCCCCAACGACATCACCGAGGAGACCCCGGCCTCCTTCGAGCCGACCCTCGACTACGTCGTCGTCAAGGTGCCGCGCTTCGCGTTCGAGAAGTTCCCGAGCGCCGACGCCACCCTCACCACGACCATGAAGTCCGTCGGCGAGGCCATGGCCCTCGGCCGCAACTTCCCCGAGGCGCTGCAGAAGGCGCTGCGCTCGCTGGAGAAGAAGGGCTCCCAGTTCTCCTGGACCGGCCCCGTGGGCGACAAGGCCGAGCTGCTGGCCAAGGCGGGCGTGCCGACCGACGGCCGGATCAACACCGTGATGGAGGCCATCCGGGCCGGCGCCACCCCGGAGGAGGTGTTCGAGGCCACCAAGATCGACCCGTGGTTCGTCGACCAGCTCTTCCTGCTCGACGAGATCGCCGGTGAGCTCGCCGACGCCGCCGAGCTCACCCCGGACCTGCTGCGCCACGCCAAGCGGCACGGCTTCTCCGACCAGCAGATCGGCGAGATCCGCGGCCTGAAGCCGGACGTCGTCCGCGAGGTGCGCCACGCGCTCGGCATCCGCCCGGTGTTCAAGACCGTCGACACCTGCGCCGCCGAGTTCGCCGCCAAGACCCCGTACTTCTACTCGTCCTACGACGAGGAGAGCGAGGTCGCCCCGCGCACCAAGCCCGCGGTGATCATCCTCGGCTCCGGCCCGAACCGCATCGGCCAGGGCATCGAGTTCGACTACTCCTGCGTCCACGCCTCCTTCGCGCTGGCCGAGGCCGGGTACGAGACCGTCATGGTCAACTGCAACCCGGAGACCGTCTCCACCGACTACGACACCTCCGACCGGCTCTACTTCGAGCCGCTCACGCTGGAGGACGTCCTGGAGATCGTGCACGCCGAGCAGCAGGCCGGTCCGCTCGCCGGCGTCATCGTCCAGCTCGGCGGCCAGACCCCGCTCGGCCTCGCCCAGGCGCTCAAGGACAACGGCGTGCCGATCGTCGGCACCCAGCCCGAGGCGATCGACCTCGCCGAGGAGCGCGGCGCCTTCGGCCGCGTCCTGCGCGACGCCGGCCTGCCGGCGCCCAAGCACGGCACCGCCTTCTCCTTCGAGGAGGCCAAGGCGATCGCCGACGAGATCGGCTACCCGGTGCTCGCCCGCCCGTCCTACGTGCTCGGCGGCCGCGGCATGGAGATCGTCTACGACGAGGCCTCCCTCGCCTCCTACCTCGAGCGGCACGCCGGCCTGATCTCCGAGCACCCGGTGCTCATCGACCGCTTCCTCGACGACGCGGTGGAGATCGACGTCGACGCGCTCTACGACGGCACCGAGCTCTACCTCGGCGGCGTCATGGAGCACATCGAGGAGGCCGGCATCCACTCCGGCGACTCCGCCTGCGCGCTGCCCCCGATCACCCTCGGCGGCTTCGACATCAAGCGCCTGCGCACCTCCACCGAGGCCATCGCGCGCGGCGTCGGCGTCCGCGGCCTGATCAACATCCAGTTCGCGATGGCCGGTGACATCCTCTACGTCCTGGAGGCCAACCCGCGCGCCTCCCGGACCGTCCCGTTCACCTCCAAGGCCACCGCGGTGCCGCTGGCCAAGGCGGCCGCCCGGGTCTCGCTCGGCGCCACCATCGCCGAGCTGCGTGCCGAGGGCATGCTCCCGGCCGAGGGCGACGGCGGCACGCTGCCCGCCGACGCGCCGATCGCGGTCAAGGAGGCCGTGATGCCGTGGAGCCGCTTCCGCGACGTCCACGGCCGCGGGGTGGACACCGTCCTCGGCCCGGAGATGCGCTCGACCGGTGAGGTCATGGGCATCGACAAGGTCTTCGGCACGGCCTACGCGAAGGCCCAGGCCGGCGCCTACGGCGCGCTGCCGACCAAGGGCAAGGTCTTCGTCTCCGTCGCCAACCGGGACAAGCGCAACCTCGTCTTCCCGGCCCGCGCCCTGGTCAGCCTCGGCTTCGAGGTGCTCGCCACGGCCGGCACCGCCGAGGTGCTCCAGCGCGGCGGCATCCCGTCCACGCTGGTGCGCAAGCACAGCGAGGGCGAGGGCCCGAACGGCGAGAAGACGATCGTCCAGCTGATCCACGACGGCGAGGTCGACCTCATCATCAACACGCCGTACGGCACCGGCGGGCGCCTCGACGGCTACGAGATCCGCACCGCGGCCGTCGCCCGCGCCGTGCCCTGCCTGACCACCGTCCAGGCGATGGGCGCGGCCGTCCAGGGCATCGACCGGCTGCTGCGCGACGAGGTCGGGGTGATGTCGCTCCAGGAGCACGCCGAGCTGATCAACGCCGGCCGCAAGTAGCACCACCGCAGTGGGGGGCACCGAAGCCAGTCGGGTGCCCCCCACTCTTGTGCCCGAATCCGCTCGCCGCACCGGGAGTTGACCCCCCTTGTACAAGCTTCTGTTCGACCTCGTCTTCAAGAAGATGGACCCGGAGAAGGCCCACCACCTCGCCTTCTTCTGGATCCGCCTCGCCTCCTCCGTGCCAGGCCTGCGCACCCTCGTCCGGCTGGTGCTCGCCCCGCAGGACCGCGCTCTGCGCACCCGCGCCCTCGGCCTCGACCTGCCCGGCCCGTTCGGGCTCGCGGCCGGCTTCGACAAGAACGGCGTCGGCATCGACGGCCTCGCGATGCTCGGCTTCGACTACGTCGAGATCGGCACCATCACCGGCGAGGCCCAGCCGGGCAACCCGGCGCCCCGGCTGTTCCGCCTGGTCGAGGACCGCGCGCTGATCAACCGGATGGGCTTCAACAACCAGGGCTCCGCCCGGGTCGCCGCCCGCCTGGCCGCCCGGCCGCACACCAGCTCCACCCCGGTGATCGGCGTCAACATCGGCAAGACCAAGGTCGTCGAGGAGGCCGACGCCGTCGCCGACTACGTCAAGTCGACCGAGCGGCTGGCCCGTTACGCCGACTACCTGGTCGTCAACGTCAGCTCCCCGAACACCCCCGGGCTGCGCGACCTGCAGGCCGTCGACCACCTGCGCCCGCTGCTCGCCGCCGTCCGCGAGGCCGCCGACCGCACCACCGCGCACCGCGTGCCGCTCCTGGTCAAGATCGCCCCAGACCTCGCCGACGAGGACGTCGACGCCGTCGCCGACCTCGCCCTGGAGCTCGGCCTGGACGGCATCATCGCCACCAACACCACGATCGGCCGCGAGGGCCTGCGGGCCGACGCCGCGCGGGTCGAGGAGATCGGCATGGGCGGCCTGTCCGGCGCCCCGCTCAAGGCCCGAGCCCTGGAGGTCCTCCAGCGGCTGCGCGCCCGCACCGGCGGCCGGCTGACGCTCGTCTCGGTCGGCGGCGTGGAGAGCGCCGAGGACGCCTGGCAGCGGATCATCCACGGCGCCGACCTCGTCCAGGGCTACAGCGCCTTCATCTACGAGGGCCCGTTCTGGTGCCGCCGCATCCACAAGGGCCTCTCGGCCCGGCTCCGGGACGCGGGCTTCCGCGACCTGGCCGCGGCGGTCGGCAGCGCCGTCCGCCCCTCGTGAACCCCCGTACCGCCACTGGAAACCCCGGAGACGACATGACCCTCGCCCCGTTCGGCGCCCGGCTGCGCCAGGCCATGGACACCCGCGGCCAGCTCTGCGTCGGCATCGATCCGCACGCCTCCCTGCTCACCGCATGGGGCCTCGGCGACGACGTCGCCGGCCTGGAGACCTTCAGCCGCACCGTGGTCGAGGCGCTGGCCGACCGGGTCGCCGTGCTCAAGCCGCAGGCCGCGTTCTTCGAGCGCTTCGGCAGCAAGGGCGTCGCCGTGCTGGAGAAGACCGTCGAGGAGGCCCGCGCGGCCGGTGCGCTGGTCCTGATGGACGCCAAGCGCGGCGACATCGGCTCCACCATGGGCGCCTACGCCGAGGCCTTCCTCTCGCCCGGCAGCCCGCTGTTCTCCGACGCCCTCACCGTCAGCCCCTACCTCGGCTTCGGCTCGCTGCGCCCGGCGCTCGACCTCGCGCGCGAGCACGGCTGCGGGGCGTTCGTGCTGGCGCTCACCTCCAACCCGGAGGGCGGCGAGGTGCAGCGCGCCGTCGGCGCCGGCGGCGAGCCGGTCGCGGCCTGCGTGCTGCGCCAGCTGGCGGCCGAGAACGCCGGGGCCGAGCCGCTCGGCTCGTTCGGCGCGGTCGTCGGCGCCACGCTCGCCGACGCGGGCGTGGAGCTCGCGATCAACGGCCCGCTTCTGGCCCCGGGCATCGGCGCCCAGGGCGCGACGATGGCGGACCTGCCGCGGGTGTTCGGCGCCTCGGTGCGCAACGTCGTGCCGAGCGTCAGCCGGGACGTCCTCAAGCACGGCCCCTCGGTGCCGGCGCTGCGCGAGGCGGCCGAGCGGTTCGTGGGGGAGTACGCGGACGCGGTGAAGTAGGACGGCCCGAAGCGGGGCCGGGAGCCGGGTGGTAGCCGGCCGGTGACCCTGCGCAGTGTGCGCAGGACCGGGCGGTGCCGCTCCGCCGGGCTCCCGCTTGACGTGAGCGCCGTCACATCGGCGGTGCCAAAGTCTCGCAATCGCGGTCATTTTGCCCCGGAAAGTCCTGGTCGGCCTTGGCTGACCAGGACTTTTCGTGTTCTTTTCCTGACGCGGCGCCGCAATCCGGGTAGTGTCCGGCGATAGGTCATCGAAGAGCCGCGATTCTCGTAGCTCCCGCAGGTCAGGGCCCTGGGGTTCCACTTGCGGAGGTGTCCTTCAGAACCGAACCAGTCATAGCTCAATCCCTTCCTTCCACACCCTGAGGTGAACGGCGTGGCTCTTCCGCCCCTTACCCCTGAACAGCGCACCGCCGCGCTCGCCAAGGCCGCCGAGGCTCGCCGGGAGCGCGCCGAGGTCAAGAACCGGCTCAAGCACTCCGGCGCCTCCCTGCACGAGGTGATCAAGGCCGGCAAGGCCGACAACGACGTCATCGGCAAGATGAAGGTCTCGGCCCTGCTGGAGTCGCTCCCGGGCGTCGGCAAGGTCCGGGCCAAGCAGATCATGGAGCGCCTCGGCATCAGCGAGAGCCGTCGTGTCCGTGGTCTCGGCACGAACCAGATCGCCTCCCTGGAGCGGGAGTTCGGCGGCGGTGCCGCCTGACCGCGCCCCCGTGGTCCCGGGATCGTCCGCGATCCGGGATAATCGGTGCATGAGTGAGCGTCCGCGGCTGACCGTGCTCTCCGGCCCTTCGGGGGTCGGCAAGAGCACGGTCGTCGCTCATATGAGGAAGCAGCACCCCGAGGTCTGGCTCTCGGTGTCGGCGACGACCCGCCACCCGAGGCCCGGCGAGCAGGACGGGGTCCAGTACCACTTCGTCGACAACGACGAGTTCGACAAGCTGGTCGCCAACGGCGAGCTCCTGGAGTGGGCCGTCTTCGCCGGCAACCGCTACGGCACCCCGCGCGCGGCGGTGCTGGAGAAGCTGGAGCGCGGCGAGCCCGTCCTGCTGGAGATCGACCTGCAGGGCGCCCGCCAGGTGCGCGAGTCGATGCCCGAGGCGCAGCTGGTGTTCCTGGCTCCGCCGAGCTGGGACGAGCTGGTCCGCCGGCTGACCGGCCGGGGCACCGAGCCGCAGGACGTCATCGAGAAGCGGCTGGAGGCCGCCAAGGTCGAGCTGGCGGCGGAGCCGGAGTTCGACACGACGCTCGTCAACACCTCCGTCGAGCAGGTGGCGGCCGAACTGCTAGCCTTGCTCGGTGTAGGCTGACCTGTCTGTCTTTTCCACCTTTCGGAAGGTTTTCGCGTGTCCTCTTCCATGACCGCGCCCGAGGGCATCATCAACCCGCCGATCGACGAGCTGCTCGAGGCCACCGACTCCAAGTACAGCCTGGTGATCTACGCCGCCAAGCGTGCGCGCCAGATCAACGCGTACTACTCCCAGCTCGGTGAGGGCCTGCTGGAGTACGTCGGCCCGCTGGTCGACACCCACGTCCACGAGAAGCCGCTGTCGATCGCGCTGCGCGAGATCAACGCCGGCATGCTGACCGCCGAGGCGGTCGAGGCCGCCTGAGTCGGTCGACCTCGTAACTCTCCGAAAGGGCCCGGCGGAATCGTTTCCGCCGGGCCCTTCGGTGTTCCCGCTCCTCCGTGTCGCGGCGCGGACGGGGCCCCGGTGCGGGTGATCGTCCCGGGGCCGTAGGGTGTGCACGTCCCTGGAGTGGAGGAGAGCGGGATCATGAGCGCGACTTCGGACCGGACCGGCGCGGACGCCCCGCGCGTCGTCCTCGGCGTCAGCGGCGGCATCGCGGCCTACAAGGCCTGCGAGCTGCTCCGCCGGTTCACCGAGTCCGGCCACCGGGTCACCGCGGTGCCCACCGCCGCCGCGCTGCACTTCGTCGGCGAGGCCACCTGGGCCGCCCTGTCCGGGCGCCCGGCCGCCACCGAGACCTGGGAGGACGTCCACGAGGTGCCGCACGTGCGGATCGGCCAGCAGGCCGACCTCGTCGTCGTCGCCCCCGCCACCGCGGACCTGATCGCCAAGGCCGCCCACGGCCTGGCCGACGACCTGCTCACCAACACCCTGCTCACCGCGCGCTGTCCGGTCGTGATCGCGCCGGCCATGCACACCGAGATGTGGGAGCACCCGGCCACCCGGGAGAACGTCGCGACGCTGCGCCGCCGCGGCGTCATCGTGCTGGAGCCCGCCGTCGGGCGGCTCACCGGCAAGGACACCGGCAAGGGGCGGCTGCCCGAGCCGACCGCGATCTTCGAGGCCTGCCGGGCCGTGCTGCGCCGGGGCGGCGCCGTGCCGAGCGACCTCGCCGGACGCCACGTGGTGGTCTCGGCCGGCGGCACGCGGGAGCCGCTGGACCCGGTCCGCTACCTCGGGAACCGCTCCTCCGGCAAGCAGGGCTACGCGCTCGCCGCGACGGCGGCGGCCCGTGGGGCGCGGGTGACACTGGTCTCGGCCAACGCGGAACTGCCCGATCCGGCGGGGGTGGACGTGGTGCACGTCTCGACCGCGCTGGAGTTGCGCGAGGCCGCGCTGGAGGCGGCGCGGGACGCGGACGCCGTGGTCATGGCGGCGGCGGTGGCCGACTTCCGGCCCGCCGAGTACGTCACCGGCAAGATCAAGAAGGTCGAGGGGGTCGAGCCGGCGCCGGTCGCGCTGGTCCGCAATCCGGACGTCCTGGCCGAGCTGTCCGCCCACCGGACCCGTTCGGGCCAACTGGTCGTGGGTTTCGCGGCGGAGACCGACGACGTGCTCGCGTACGGCCGCGCCAAGCTCGCCCGCAAGGGCTGCGACCTGCTCGTCGTCAACGAGGTCGGCGACGGCAAGGCCTTCGGGACGGACGTCAACGAGGCCGTGGTGCTGGGCTCCGACGGCAGTGAGACGGCCGTTCCGGTCGGCCCCAAGGAGGTGCTCGCGGACGTGGTCTGGGACCTGGTCGTGAAGCGACTGGAAACGGTCGGTAACCGTCCGTAAGGCGCTTGAGTCCGGTCGGAGAGTCGCTTGATAACGGTCTCGTTTTCCGGAAGCGGGTGACGTTCGGCGGAAGCAGACGGTTAGACTCCAGGAATCAAGTCTTTCCGGATGTCCCCGGTTCGCCGGGGGCCTTCAGTCAGCAGCCGCTGCAACCCCAGGGAGCGCTGTGTCTCGCCGCCTGTTCACCTCGGAGTCCGTGACCGAGGGACACCCCGACAAGATCGCTGACCAGATCAGCGACACCATCCTCGACGCTCTCCTGCGGGAGGACCCGACCTCCCGGGTCGCCGTGGAGACGCTCATCACCACCGGCCAGGTGCACGTGGCCGGCGAGGTGACGACGAAGGCGTACGCGCCGATCGCCCAGCTCGTCCGGGACAAGATCCTGGAGATCGGTTACGACAGCTCCAAGAAGGGCTTCGACGGCGCCTCCTGCGGCGTGTCGGTGTCCATCGGTGCTCAGTCGCCCGACATCGCGCAGGGCGTCGACACCGCCTACGAGGCTCGGGTCGAGGGCGACGAGGACGACCTGGACAAGCAGGGCGCCGGCGAC
>NZ_JAQYXB010000657.1:0-287 GCF_036322405.1 Streptomyces sp. SP17BM10
GCGCCGGGGACGCAGTCGAACAGGATGACCGGGGTCTTGTTGTCCCAGGTCGGGCCCGGGCCGGCGACGTTCAGGCAGCGCTTGCTGGCCGGGTTGAACAGCGCGGCGCCCGGCCCGGCGGCCGGCTTGTCGGCGGAGGCGAGGACGAACGTCTCGTTGGCGGCACCGTTGACGCAGTCGAACAGGATGATCGGGGTGAGGTTGCCCCAGGTCGGACCGGCGCCCGAGACGTTGACGCAGCGCTTGCTGGCCGGGTTGTACAGCTGGCCCGAGGCCGTCAGCTGGAA
>NZ_JAQYXB010000658.1:0-1851 GCF_036322405.1 Streptomyces sp. SP17BM10
CGCCGCGACCGGCCCGAGGAACACACCCTCGTCACCGCCCTCGCCCGCCTGCACGTCACCGGCGTCCCCGTCGACTGGGCCCGGCTCTTCGACGGCACCGGCGCCAACCGCACCGACCTGCCCACCTACCCCTTCCAACACGAGCACTACTGGCCGCGACCCGCCCGCCGCACGGGCGACGTGACCGGCGCCGGTCTGTCGCCCGCCGAGCACCCGCTGCTCGGCGCGACCGTCGCGCTCGCGAACGCCGAGCGCACCCTGCTGACCGGCCGCCTGTCGCTGAAGGCGCAGCCGTGGCTGGGCGACCACCGGGTGGGCGGTGTGGCCGTCTTCCCGCCGACCGGGTTCCTGGAGCTGGCCGTCCGCGCCGGTGACCAGGTGGCCTGTGACCGGGTCGAGCGGCTGACGCTCGCCGAGCCGCTGGTGCTGCCCGAGGACGGCGCGGTCGTCGTCCAGATCCAGGTGGACGCCCCGGAGGCCTCCGGCACCCGCCCGGTGCGGATCTTCTCCCGTCCGGACACGGACGCGGACGCCGCGTGGACGGAGCACGCCTCGGGCGAGCTCGTCCGCGGTGAGCGCGCGGCCGAGTTCGACGCCTCGGTCTGGCCGCCGAAGGGTGCGGTCGTGGCGGAGCTGACGGGGATCCGCGAGGAGGCGGACCTCGGGCCGGCCTTCGACGGGCTGCGGTCGGTGTGGCGGCGCGGCGAGGAGACCTTCGTCGAGGCGGTCCTGCCGGGCGACGCGGCCGACGACGCGGCGGGCTTCGGCGTGCACCCGGCACTGCTGGCGGCCGTGGTGCGCGCGGACGGCCGGGGGCTGGTGCCCACGGCCTGGTCCGGGGTGTCGCTGCACGCCTCGGGCGCGTCCGTGGTGCGGGCGCGGCTCGTGCGCAGGGGCGGGGAGACCCTCGCGCTCGCCGTCGTGGACGCAGCCGGGGAGCCGGTGCTGTCGGCCGAGGTCCTGACGCTGGCCGAGCCGGTCGCCGTGGCGCAGGGAGCGGCCACCGCGGGTTCACTGCTGCGGCTGGAGTGGGTGCCCGCGCCGTCGCGCGCGGGTGAGCGCGTGTCGAGGGTGACGCTGGGCGCGGAGGTCGCCGAGCTGTCCGAGCTCGGGGACGACGCACCGGGCGCCGTGGTGGTCCCGGTGGCGGGCGGTTCGACGCCCGAGGACGTCCATGACGTGACGGCGTGGGCGCTGGGGCTGGTGCAGGAGTGGCTGGCCGAGCCGCGCTTCGCCGACGCCCGCCTGGTGTTCGTCACCCGGGGCGCGGTGGCCGGAGGCGAGGTCGCGGACCTGGCCGGTGGCGCTCTCTGGGGCCTGGTGCGGGCGGCCGAGTCCGAGAACCCGGGCCGGTTCGTGCTCGTGGACACGGACGGCGAGCTCCCGCTGGACGCGGTGCTGGCCGTGGGCGAGCCGCAGGTCGTGGTGCGCGACGGCGTCGTCCGGGTGGGTCGGCTGGCCCGCGTGGCCCCCGGCGGACGCTCGTCGGGCTGGGGCGAGGGCACGGTCGTGATCACGGGTGGCACCGGCGGTCTGGGCCGTCTCGTCGCCCGGCATCTGGTGACCGAGCACGGTGTGCGCGAGCTGCTGGTGCTGAGCCGCCGGGGTGGCGCGTCCGCGTTGGTGGACGAGCTGACGGAACTCGGCGCGCGCGTCGAGGTGGTGGCCTGTGACGCCGCCGACCGTGAGGCGCTCGCGCTGGCCCTGGAGGGCCGGACGATCACGGGTGTCGTGCATGCGGCCGGTGTGCTGGATGACGGCATCGTCACCGCGCTCACCCCGGAGCGCCTGTCGGCCGTCCTGCGCCCCAAGGTCGATGCCGCCTGGAACCTCCACGAGCTGACCAAGGAC
>NZ_JAQYXB010000660.1:0-310 GCF_036322405.1 Streptomyces sp. SP17BM10
ACGCCAGCCGGCGCCATCGCCGCGGCCCGCTCCACCACGTGACTGACGATCTCCATCCCGCAGGTCTCCTACAGGGCCGCCCGGCCGACGGCGCCCAGCGCGACCCGCCCCGACGTCTCACGGGCGCTCGCGCGCTCCAGGAACGGGCGGGCCTCCTCGATCGAGTACTTCTGCAACCCCGCCAGATCCGCGTGACCCGGACGGGGACGGGGCCCCCGCTCCCGGCGGCCGCCGCCGCCGCGAAGCAGGCGGTCGACGGGGACGCGACACATTACCTGCTCGCACGTGGGACGCTAAGTGATTCCCAGAC